>JAHYIU010000086.1 GCA_019429425.1 Candidatus Syntrophosphaera sp. | reverse complement strand
CGCTCCCGTGACCACTCCCGCGAAGGGTATGAAACCGGTTGTCTGGACATCGTCGATGAACCAGCCCTGGCCTTGGACCGAGCCATCCGAGGCAAAGGTCCAGCGAAACATGACATTCTGGTTTGAATAGGCGCTGAGATCAAATTGCGCTTGCACCCAACCACCGCTGGTTCCCGCGTAGCCAGGACCGTTGAGGGCGGAGACGCTGGAGACCGGATACCCGCCCACCGGATTCATCAGGGTCCAGGTGCCCCCATTGTTCGTGGAGATCTTCACGTTTCCGCCGTCGTAATTCATTTCGGCATCATAGTAATGCCAGAATTCCAGGATGAAATTCGAGCCGACATAAATCGACGGCGTAGTGAGGGTCCAATTCACGTTATTGGGATATTGCTGATTGAGCATGGTTCCCCAGACATGCGTGCCGGAATGCGCTCCAGCGCTGGAATCCGTGCCCCATTGCCAGGCGTTGGTGGCAGGCTGGCTGATGAAACCGCCGTTGCTGTTTTCGAAGTCTTCCATCATTCCGGTGGTTCCCACATTCAGCAGAATCTGCTCGTTGTGGGCCTCAATCTCGTCTCCCAAATAGGTCAGGTAAAAGGTTATGTTGTTGCCCACGATCACGTTGGGTGATAGTGTCACCTGATAGGCAACCTGGCAGGTCGATCCCGGCAGAATTTGAGGAATCAGTTGTTGCGGATTGGCAATGGTGACCTCTTCGCTGAGGCACATGATATTGCTGGTCATGTTGTGCGCTTCGACCAAACCGTTGTTTACATAGTTAATTACCAGAATCAGCGTTTCATCGGGATCGGGCAATCCGTTGCCGTTGCCCAAAACGTCGTTCAGATAGAGTCCGCTGAGGGCGATCGAAGGCTTGTGGATGGTTATGTTGAGCGGATAGGTCCAGCTGTTGCCGTCGATCGTGACCAGGCATTGCAGGGTCACGGCCAGGTTATCTGTGCAATCTGGAGATGCAATGATGACCAGGGGATTTGTGTTTACGGCCCAGCCGCTGCCGGGAATGTCCGGATAGGCGCTTTGGTCGTTTTGGATGGTGATGAAGGGGCTGGGAGTCGAGGCAGTGATCTGCACGTTGGTGGCCGGATTCAATCCCAGATTGCTCAATTTGACTCCGATCTCGGCCGATTCACCCGGCTCCAGCCAGGAATTGCCGTTAAAGTCATTAAGAATCAGTTCTCCAACAACCAGGTGGGCATTTTGATGGAGAACGGGAACGGTGGTCACCAGCAGCGCCTTGTTGTTTCCCAAAGGCTGGGCCGCCGGCGGATACTGATTGTTATAGGTATACTCAAGGCCCCGGGTGTTGGTATGGTCGCGGATCCCCACCGTGGCAAAATTGCCATGGTGGGGTGTGTAACCTCCGCCTCCTGAGTCCACATTGTTGAACACTTTGTATTGGAACTTGATCATCCCGTCGCCCATGCTGGAGGGATAAAAAAGCGGATCATAGAAGATCACCTGGAAAGTCTCTTCCGATGTACGGTTATAACCATTCTTGAGGTTCTGGTACTGAATAATGAAGATATGCTCTTCCGCGTCGTAATAGCGGTAGATGCCGCCGCCCGTGAGGATCACCAGGTCATCCCAGAAAGGAGCGAGCATGGGTGATGGACCCTGGCCGCCTGGCATCCTGCCATTGCGGAATTCCCCGTTCTGGGTGACGCCAAAGGCGATGAATCCATTTACGCAGACGGTGATCTGGTCATATTCTATACCGTAGAAACTGAAGGGGAAAGGCAGATTGATCGTTTCCAAAACGTCGCTGCCGACCTGGTCGCCCTCGTTATTGGGAGAGCCGGAATCGTTCAAGCCAGTGATCAGTGTTCCGCTGCCACCCAGGCTGGGAACGATCTCGATCCATTCGTAGGTTGGGCAGTCCGGGAAAGCCGTATCTGAGATGTCATAGATGAAGTATCCGTTTTCATCCGGTCCCAGAGGAGTGTTTTGAGCTACGGTGCCGATGGGAAGATTGAAATGCGAGACCTGCTCCAGGCCATTGTCGTTGTAGATCCTGAGCCGGAAGGGGATCTGCATTCCAGGGATCAGCAAAGGCCTGGCAAAAATTCCAAAACCCTCAACTGAATTGATCGTCATTCCAGCCGGAGCAGTACCAAAATAAGAAACAGCTGAAGTCACCGCGACCAGATCGTTCAAGGCGGTCAGTTCGCCGTAGAGGTCAACCGCTCCAAAAACTGAACTATTGGTTACGTTAAGGGTCAATACTCCGTTTTCGCCAGGATCGAGTATACCGTCCCCGCCAGCGCTGATGCTGTAATTGGTGACGGCGAGGTTGGCATTGTAGCTACCCAGATGGAAGATTATCTGATATTCTGTATTTGCTGAATCCGTCAGGTCGAGCACGAAGCGCGTGTCATGGACAGGTTCGATGGTGTAATCGATCGAGAACAGGAAGGCTTGGTCATTGAGGATCGTTCCTTCCGGGGTGACATCTGGATAGCTTGACTGGGCTTGGATGACGGTCACATGAGGATCTGGCGAGCTCAACACGGCAGAGATCCCGGTCGCTGTAGCAGCCGTGGTGTTCTTGACTTCCAAAAGCAGGGCGATCGTTTCGCCCGCGTTGATGAAGCCATCAGCGTTTCCTGAGGAACCAGAAGTTCCGTTGTCTGAGATCATCTTCTCAAAATAAACCAGCGAGCCGGCTTGATCGAGCGCTATGTATTGCTGGCTGGGCTTGTAATCGTGGCCGGAAGCGGTGATCAGGATATCGGAGTTTACATAGGAAGGCACGAAGAGTGTTACCATGCCTTGGGCGTCGGTGAATCCTTTCGAAAACACCGTGCCGGCCCCTGAATTATAGAGGGTTACGCTTACATTCTGCAGCGGCGTCTGGTCATCGGCCAGGACATACACATCCACAAAAGAGGTCCCCCGGGGGATGGTGGTCGGGGCTTGGATGTTCAGATTTTGAGGAATGCCGACCCAGGTCTCAATGGTCGGGTCGCCCATCAGGTTGCACCAATGGGCGAAATAATTCGACTGGTTGGTGTGGGAAACGCCATACACGTTCCAAAGATACAGCCTGCCATTGAGCAGGGCCTCTCCCATGGTGCGCATGTGGTAGATGAAGATCCCGTCGAAAATCCCGTTGGATAGGGCATTGTTGAACATGGTGTGGGTTCCGCTGGTGGCCATCCCGATCGCGGTGATCGCGCCTCTGGGCACAGCTTCGGTACCCTGGCGGATGAATTCTTCTGAAGTGCTGGTGTAATCAAAGGAGCCCGTGCCGCAGGTGAGGATCACAGAATGGGGCAGGCGGGGGCCGTTGTTCAGACTGTTTGACGGCGACCAGCCGCTCATGCCAATATAGCCGCGGTAGTTGAAGAAACTAACACCCTGGTTGATGCCTGTGTTCATCGTGGTGGCGTAACCGCCGGTGTAATTCTCGATATAGCTGTAATTGGGATTGATCTTCAGGGACATCTCTTTGATGTAATGATTGCTGTAAACAGTGGAAATGCCGGATGAACTGGGATCGCCGATCAGCAGCATGCGATCGATCCAGGTGGCAAAATCGGGGCTGTTGTTGACGTCCCGTTCGTAAACATAGATCTTGGCCAGCAGGGTGGTCAATTGCGAGATGTTCTCCGCGGATATGCGGCCGATGAATACATCTCCCAAAGTGTCGTTACCGGAAAGCTGGGTGTAGGGATAATCGCCTGCCCCGCCGTAACCGCTAAGGTTCTCAATCCAGGTTGGCACGGTGTAGCTGCCGCCGGTGTCTCCTAGCAGGATGATGAAATCCGGACGGGTGTTTTCGTTGTTGTATTGGGTCTGGATGTAAGTCTTGATAGCCGTGTTGGAATATCCTGCGGTCTGGGTGCTCACGGCGTTCACGTCAAAGCCTTTCTGACGCTTCCAGGCCACAAGCTCGTTCAGCTTGGTCTGGAAAATTGAATCGGTGTTATGCCCATAGATCAGCAGGACCCTGGCATGAGCCGGCGCCATCACAAGGTGCCTGTAATCTGCAAAATTGGCGATCTGGGCTTCGTACAGTTTGGTGAACGCGTAGCTATAGTTCGTGTAGGCTGGCAGTTCGTTGATACCCGGCTCCGAGTTAAAGTCCAGGGTAACCTGAACATTTTGGTAAACCCTAAGCTGCTGAGTGTTCAGGTCGTATTGATAGGGATACACATTCACCTGGACCACACGGAAATCCCTCAATATCGCTGGATCTGAACCGTTGACTGGTTCTGCCGGGAACAGTCGATCCGGGCTGTATCCCGGGCCGGGGTCATGGTCATTGACGTGGATCTGGGGATTGTCCAGGGCAATGTATTCCACGCCGCTGTAAGTGTAATTCAAAGTGTAACTTCCCTGAGCGGGAATGGCGATCATGGTGCTGAGCACAGGAAGTTCGGGCATTCCGTTGGCCGCAGTACTGGGCACTCCTTCCAGCGATACTTCGCGCACAGTTATTCCTGCCACGCTTTTTTCCGTTATCACCGGTACTGGCGTCGTTAGCGCCAATTTCACTTGGCTGCCGTCTGAACGCTCAACTCTGAACAGGTTTGCGGTGCTTAAGGTTTCCGCTGTCAAAGCGGCAATTCCAAAGAGCGCCAGAACACTTAGGGCCAGGATTTTTTTCATCCTATTTTCCTCTTCTATCAAATTAAAAAACCTGGAGTTTGCGGCTCCAGGCGTTTATTTCTAAAACTTGTATGTCCTTGGACTTCGCTCAGTCGATGTCATATATCAGGATGCCCTGATCGCGGGAGGCAACGACCAACCTGTCGTTGTGGAACTTCGCATTGTTGGTGTATCCGGCGGAAATGAGGTTTTGCTTCAGGACAGGGTTTTCCGGGTTGGAGATGTCAAACAGATAGATACCTCCACCGCCTGAACTGACAACCGCCAGTGAACCTTTTATATCGATGGAGGTCGCGTATCCAGTAGTGTCGAAATTGCTCACCAAAACTGGATTGGCTGGATCAGCTATGTTCACAACGCTCAATCCACCCTGGCGGCCGGCGATGTAGGCATAATTGCCTGACACCTTGACTTTCAAAGCTTCTCCGGGAACCACGGTCTCGCTCAATAATTGCTGCGTGGCCCGGTTATAGATCGCCAAACCTCTTTGCTGAACCGCCACGAATATGTAGCTGTCGTTATAATCCATCCCCGCCGCAGTCGCTGGAGTGTTGATCACGTAATCCGTTCCCAGGTAAAGCACTCCGTTGTAATTGGCGAAATTCAGGTTGCGCCCGGCCCCAAAAAATCCTTTGATGATGTTATCCCCCGTGGGATTGTCAATGGCGCTGAAATTTATCTCCTGCAAGCCGTCCGTCCCTCCAGTTATTGAATCGATCAGCTTAAGGGTGTCGGGATCCGAGTAATCGACGATGCGGATCTTGTCCGCGCCCACATATTCTCCCAAAAAAAGCAATTTGTGCTCGCCCACGACAGAAACATTGCGGATATTGACCAACAGGGCATCAGAACTTACAGGGTATAGTTGGGTCCACCAGCGGGAAGAATATGTATTGGCATCGATGATCGAGAGACCTCCCTGGTCAAGCGCCACAAATATGTTGTCGTCGTCATAACAGAGATCCGCTGGATTGCCGACCACCGGCACTTGTTTGACCAGGGTCAAAACAGGTTCGTTCTCCCAGGCCGTACTGCGTTTCGCGCATCCGCCCAGGATCAGGATCAGGGCCACTGCACTCAGTAATACATGCTTCTTCAGCATTTAAAATCCTCCACGTAAAATGGCAAGTCAATTTTTTCAGGATATAAATGCAAAATCTGTTCCGTTCCTGCGGCAATCTTAAAAAAAACGCAGCTGTCGGACAAAGGGCATCGCCAGCTTAGGCATGACCAAGCGAGCATAGCAACATTTGTCTTGACAGCGAACGGGCGGCCTGTAAAAAGAATTTTCAAGGTGAATTCATAATACCAACCCAAGACATAGATCTGAGGAGATAATTATGCCACTCTCAAAAAAACTGTTCTTAGCGGGATTGATTCTCGTTTTCCTGCTCCTGGCAGCCTGCAGCAAAAATGTCACCCTATATCGGCAGGCTTCCAAGGAATACAACAAAGGCCTGTATGAAAATTCTCTCAAAACAAATGTGGAGTCGTTGCGCCTGAAGCCCGATTATGCCAAGGCTCAGGAATTGATCCAGAATACCTACCCCAAAGTGATCGCGGTCCGGGAGGCCAGGATCCTCCAGCTACAGGCTGCTCAAGCTGAGGACATGTATGACCGCCTCGTGGAAGAATACCAGGCCTTGATACGCCTGCAGGGATTGGTCGAACCCCTCGATCCCCTGGTCAATGCAAAAACTGGAGAGACCTACAGCTTCACTATCAAAGATTACGACACTCCGCTCGCGCAAAGTAAATTGGGCGCGGCGGAAGCCCATTACCAACAGGGTATCCGGCTTGCTCAAAGCAGCGAAAATCCTGACGTCCAAAGGGAAGCCGCCGGAGAATTCCAGATCGCCCTGGGTTTTGTGCCGAATTTCATGGATGCCGTGGCCCGTTATGAAGAAGCAAGGGCCCTGGCGATCAAACGCATTGCCATCCTCTCTTTTGTGGACAGGTCCGGTTCGCGGCTCAGATACGGCAGCCTGATCGATCTGCTTACCGATTCAATCATCGGCAAACTGATCCAGGACCCGGTTGTGCGAGAATTCACAGAGATCGTCACCCGCGACCAGATGAACGCCCTCCTGCTCGAGCAGCAATTCAACCTGGAAGAAGTGACCGAAACCACAGGCGCTTCGACCTTGGGCGCCGTGTTGGGCGCGCATGAGATAATGACGGGCAGGATCATCCAGATCAACTATGTTCCTCCCAGGATCACTTCCTCAGAGCACAAAGAATCCAAGAACATGGTCACAGGCAAAGAAACCTATACCACTAAAAAAGGGAAGGAGAAAACCCGGGACATCAAAGAAGACGTCACCTGCGTCTATAGAAAATTCACCAAAACAGCCTCGGTCAACATCATCACCTCATTCAATTTGATCGAGGTCCCCTCAGGCAGGATCAAGCTGCAGGACACTGTCAGCTCTGAACACACCTGGACCGACGTTTGGGGACGTGTGGAAAGTGGCGATATCCGCGTTCTTTCTGATGAAGCACTGGCCATGGTTTCCAAAGCTGAACCCCTTCCGCCCTCAGAGGTCGACATGGTCAACCAGGCCCTCCAGGGAATCTGCGACCAGATCGTGGACAGGGTCCGGGATTACGTGAAATAGGCCCTGAGGCTTTTCCCACCCTAAGCTTTTTTCCCTCCCCGGCCTGCCATCCCGCCAAAAGAATTGACAAGGCAGGCAGTGTGAAAAAAAAGGAAACAAAAATACATTCCCAATGGAGTTATAGATGAAAAACATCCTTGTCCTGGGCGCTGCCGGCCAGATCGGATCGGAGCTTGTCCCCTATCTCAGAAAGATTTACGGCGCTAATTCCGTGGTCGCCACCTATCGCAGCACTCCCCTGATCCCGGAGATCATGGAAGGCGGGCCCTGTGAGAACATGGACGCCCTTGATGCCGACAAAATGTACGCCGTGGTCAAAAAATACAACATCGACACCATCATCAACCTGGTGGCCGTTCTTTCCGCCGTCGGGGAAGCCAAACCGACCCTGGCCTGGAAGATCAACATGGACAGCATGCTCAATTCCCTGGAGATCGCCAAAGAGATCAAAGGCGCGGTGTTTTTACCCTCTTCGATCGGCGCTTTCGGGCCATCCACCCCGATGGACAACACACCCCAGGACACTCTGATGCGCCCCACCACGGTCTATGGCATCTCCAAAGTGGCGGCCGAGCTCCTGGGCGATTACTACTTTCTCAAATTTGGCGTGGACACCCGCGGCCTGCGCTATCCCGGCATCATTTCCAACGTCACCCTGCCCGGCGGCGGGACCACCGATTATGCCGTGGAGATCTATTACGAAGCCATCAAGAACAAGAGCTACACCTGCAACCTCGGACCCGGCACCTTTTTGGACATGATGTACATGCCGGATGCCCTGCGCTCGCTGGTGGAACTGATGGAAGCTGATCCTGCCAAGCTCAAGCACCGCAATTGCTTCAACGTTTCCGCCATGAGCTTCGACCCGGAACTGATCGCGGCTGAGATCAAGAAACACCTCCCCGATTTCCAAATGAAATACGACGTCAACCCAGTCAAACAGGCCATCGCCAACAGCTGGCCGAACTCCATGGACCACAGCGCCGCCCAGGAAGAATGGGGCTGGAAACCTGACTACGACCTTGCTTCGATGACCGAGGACATGCTCCGGATCTTGTCCCAAAGGTTGATCTGAACATGCTGAAAGTCGCCGTAGTCGGCGTCGGCCATCTCGGACGCTGGCACGCTGAGAAATTCGGGCGCCTCAGCCAATGCAGGCTGATGGGCCTCTTTGACTCCCGGCCAGAACAGGCCCGGGCGCTGGGAGCCAAGCTTGGAGTGAAGGCCTATGCCAGCTATGACGAGCTTTTGGGGGAGGTGGACGCGGTTGATATAGCAGCCACCACCACCGCCCATTACGACCTGGCCAAAGCCGCGCTGCTGGCTGGCAAACACGTCTTCATCGAAAAGCCGATCACCTCGGAACTTTGGCAGGCCGAGGAACTCGTGGCCCTGGCCAACGCTCGCCAGCTCAAGATCCAGGTCGGCCACATCGAGCGCTTCAATCCCGTGACCCTGGAAGTAGACAAATACATCCAGGACCCGCTGTTCATAGAGTCGCACCGCATCTCCACCTTCCAGCCGCGAGGAACCGACGTGCCCGTGGTCCTGGACCTGATGATCCACGACATCGACCTGATCCTGGACTTCGTGCAAAGCCCCGTGAAAGAGATCAACGCCAACGGCGTGGGCATCCTCACCCCGAGCATCGACATCGCCAATGCCAGGATCGAGTTTGCCAGCGGCGCCATCGCCAATGTGACCTCTTCGCGGGTTTCCATGAAGCAGGAGCGAAAGATCCGCTTTTTCCAGCGTGACGCCTATATTTCCCTGGATTTCGTTGCCAAGCAGGCTTCCGTGACCAAGAGAAGCCCGGACGTCATGAAATACCTGCCCCAGTTGATGCTGGGAAACAAAGATGTCAAGGCCGAGGATTTGGTCGATGTCCAGCGCTTCGACCTTTCCCAAACGGACAAGGACGCGCTGAGCATGGAGTTGGAATCCTTTGTGGACGCTGTTCTGAACGACAAAAAACCCGTGGTGGACGGTCCCGCCGGGCTGCGCGCGCTGCAGATCGCGATGCAGATCATGGACCGCATCGGAAAACAACCCAAAACCCATATCTGACGGTACAATATGAAACATACCCTGATCATAGACCTGGGCAAACACCTGGACCAGGAGATCACCCTCAAAGGCTGGGTGCGAACCATCCGCCACAGCGGAAAACTCCTCTTCATTGTCCTTCGCGACGGCAGCGGCGAGGTCCAGTGCGTGGCCTTCAAACCGGATCTGGGCGAAGAGCTGTTCGAAACGGCAAAACGCCTCACCCTGGAATCTTCAGTTGAAATAACCGGAATCGCCAAACCCCATCAGAAACTTGAGGGTCAGTACGAAGTTGCCGTGAGGTCCATCGTTCCCATCCAAATTGCGGATGAATACCCCATCGGCAAGAAGGAGCACGGGCCGGATTTCCTGCTCTCCAACCGCCATCTCTGGATCCGCTCCTCCAAGCAGTGGGCTGTCCTGCGCATCCGCCACACCGTATATTACGCGATCTGTGATTTCCTGAACCAGAACCACTTTGTCCGCTTTGATTCGCCGATCCTCACCCCCAACGCCTGCGAAGGCACCACCACCCTCTTTGAGCTCGACTATTTCGACGAAGGCAAGGCCTATCTCTCCCAATCCGGCCAGCTCTATCTGGAAACGGGGATCATGAGCATGGGCAGGGTCTACGATTTCGGCCCCGTCTTCCGCGCTGAGCGTTCCAAAACCAGAAAGCACCTCACCGAATTCTGGATGATGGATGCCGAGGCCGCGTTTGTGGAACACGCGGAAAGCATGCAGATCCAGGAAGATCTGATCCGCTTCGTGATCAGAACCGTGCTGGATAAATGCGATGCCGAACTCACCATCC
>JAHYIU010000085.1 GCA_019429425.1 Candidatus Syntrophosphaera sp. | reverse complement strand
TCGGCATCGGGCCAGGTTCCATCTGCACCACCCGCGTCATTGCCGGGATCGGTGTGCCCCAGCTCAGCGCGATCATGGATTGCGCCGAGATCGCCGCCAAAGCGGGAATTCCGCTCATTGCCGATGGCGGGATCAAATACTCCGGCGATATCGTGAAAGCCCTGGCCGGAGGCGCGGATGCCGTGATGATCGGCTCGCTGCTGGCCGGCACGGATGAAAGCCCCGGGGAATACATCATCTATAACGGGCGCAGATTCAAAAGCTACCGGGGCATGGGCTCCATTGGGGCGATGAAACTGGGCAGCCGGGAACGCTATTTCCAGGAAAGCGCGGATGAGAACAAGCTTGTGGCCGAGGGGATCGAGGGCATGGTGCCTTACAAGGGGCCGATCAAGGATTTCATCTACCAACTGACCGGCGGATTGCGCTCCGGCATGGGTTATTGCGGCGCTGAAAACCTCAAGGCCCTGCGTGACAATGCTGAATTCATCGAGATCAGCGGAGCCGGACTCAAGGAATCGCATCCGCATGATGTCAACATCACCAAAGAGTCACCCAATTACCAGGCCAGGGACTGAGCCAACGCTTGACCCCGGCCTGACCGGCCTGGTGAACAGCTTCGTCTACCACATCAAGGTGGAAAAAGGCCTGGCCGCCAACAGCGTTGAAAGCTACAAGCGGGACATCCTGGATTTCCTGTTCTGGAAAACCAGCGATATTGCAAGCTATTCAGCCCAGGACCTCACTGCCTATCTGGCCGAACTGGTCTCGATCGGTCTGGTCAACACTTCAATTGCCCGTAAACGCGTGGCGCTCAAACAGTTTTTCTCCTTTCTGGCGGACAACGACATCGCTGCCAACGTGGATTTCGACCAGGTGCCCAAGATCAAGCTCAGCCAGCATCTACCTGATTTTTTGACGATCGAGGCGATGCTCGGCCTGCTGGATGGGCTCCCAAGCGAAACTGTGCTGGAAAAACGGAACAAGGCGATGCTGGAACTGCTCTACTGCACGGGGATGAGGATCTCGGAACTGCTTAACCTCACCACGCACGACCTGAACTTCGGGGAACAGGTCATCCTGGTGCGTGGGAAAGGCTCCAAACAGCGCTTCGTCCCTTTTGTGGACAGCGTCGCGTCATTGCTGCAAGCCTATCTGGGCCAGCTGCGCCCAGCCTTGCTTCAATTCCAGCAGTCCGATGTGCTCTTTCTGAACAACAGAGGGCAAAAACTCTCCCGGATGGGCTTTTGGAAGATCCTGCGCAAGATCACCCTGGAAGCCGGGATCAAACAGGAGATCACGCCCCACACCTTTCGCCATTCCTTTGCCACCCACCTTTTGGAGGGAGGCGTCAATCTGCGCATCGTGCAGGTGTTGTTGGGGCATTCCAGCCTCAACACCACCCAGATCTATACTCATGTCGACACACGCTATCTGATTGAAACACATAGATTGTACCATCCAAGAGCGTAAGCATTGGTTTAACATAATGGGAGTAAAACATGATAAATAGAATGTTTCTATTTACCTTGACCTCGATCCTGCTGTTGATGGGAATCACTGCCTGCAAGCAGAAGCAGGAAGGCGCGAAAGCCCTCAAAAAGGTCCGCGTGGTGCTGGACTGGACCCCCAACACCAATCATTCTGGGATTTATGTCGCCCAGGAGCAAGGTTATTTCAAAGCAGCCGGACTGGACGTCCAGATCATCCAACCGGGTGAGAACACCGCCGAAAAGATCGTTGCCGCCGGCCAGGCTGAGTTTGGCATCAGCTATCAGGAAAGCGTGACCATCGCCCGTTCGGAGAACATTCCGATCAAATCCATCGCCGCCATCATCCAACACAACACCTCCGGCTTTGCGTCTTTGCTTGAGGATAACATACTCTCCGCCAAAGACTTTGAAGGCAAGACCTACGGCAGCTCCGGCTGGCCTTCCGAACTGGAGATCCTCAGGCAGGTGATGCGCTCCGCTGATGCGGATTTCTCCCGGGTCAAGGTCATCTCAGGAGTTTACGATTTTTTCTCCACGATCGGCAAGGACGTCGATTTCGAATGGATCTACTATGGCTGGGACGGAGTCCAGGCGAAGCTTAAACGCATAGAGATCAATTATTTGCCTATCCGCGAGATGGATCCACTGTTCGATTTCTACACTCCGGTCATCATCGCCAATGACCTGCTTATCAATTCAGAACCGGAATTGGTCCGCGCGTTCCTGAGCGCTGTTTCCGAGGGCTATGAATACTGCATTGCCCATCCGGACAAAGCAGCGGCCATGCTGACCAAAGCGGTGCCTGAGCTGGATGAAGAGCTTGTTTTGGCCAGCCTGGATTACCTGAAGGATGAGTTCAGGGCGGACGCCCCTCAATGGGGCCATCAGGAGCATGAGGTTTGGCAGCGTTTCGCCGATTGGATGTACTCCCGGCAGATCATAAAGACCCCAGTCAAGGCCTCCGATCTTTATACCAGCGAGTTTTTGCCCTGATGCTCCCGATCCTGAGGACCGTCTCGCTCTCCAAGTCCTTTCTGCTGGCTGGCAAACCCCGCTTGATCCTGGACGGTCTGGACTTCCAGATGGCGCCGGAAAGCTTCGTTTGCGTGGTCGGCAGCAGCGGATGCGGCAAGAGCACCTTCCTGGAG
Source organism: Candidatus Syntrophosphaera sp. (assembly GCA_019429425.1). Lineage (NCBI taxonomy): Bacteria > Pseudomonadati > Candidatus Cloacimonadota > Cloacimonadia (SeqCode) > Cloacimonadales (SeqCode) > Cloacimonadaceae (SeqCode) > Candidatus Syntrophosphaera > Candidatus Syntrophosphaera sp. The sequence continues at coordinate 7,536 of JAHYIU010000085.1, read as the reverse complement.
CTTCTGGCCGGGATCACCAGGCCGGAGAAGGGTGAGATCTTTTATCAGGAGAAACCGATCACCGGAAAGTGCGGTTATCTGGGCTACATGCCCCAGGACGATCTGCTTTTCCCCTGGCTCAATGTGGTGGAAAACGTGCTTCTGCCGGTGCGGGTCAAACAGGAAAACATCAAGGCTGCCAGGGCCAAGATCGCTGGATTGCTGCCGGTTTTCGGTTTGGAAGAGCACGCCGGACACCTGCCCTACCAGCTTTCCGGAGGGCTGCGCCAACGGGCGGCCTTTCTGCGCACCTACATGGCCAACGCCCGGCTCCTGCTCCTGGACGAGCCCTTTGCCAGTCTGGATGCCATCACCAGAATTCAACTGCAAGAATGGCTTAAAGTTATCTCATGTGATTTAAAGCTCAGCATCATACTTGTTACCCATGACATAAGCGAGGCAATAAGTTTGGGAGATGTGATCCAGGTAATGCAAAGCGCTCCGGGAAAGTTCATTGCCTCCTTTGAGGTCGACAGGTCTCTGTATGGGGATGAAACAGCCAAAACAGACCTGAAGAACAAGATCCTCGGGTTGGTGGGGCAGGCTAGGCCTTAGCTGTTGTAGTTTTCGTCCAGGATCTGGATCTGGTCCCGGTAATTTTCGCGGAGTTGGTTCAGATGCCGGATGAGGAAAAACTCCCGCTCCAACTGGATCAGATGGGATTTGAGGCTGTCCCTGATATCTTCGAAGGGCACTGATTGCTGGATCTTCTTGTCGGTCACCATCAGGATATGATATCCGTACCTGGAACGGAAAACTTCGCTGACCTGGCCTGGTTTGAGTGAGAAGGCCACATCCTCGATTTCCTTGATCATCCTGCCCCGGGGAAACCAGCCCAAGTCTCCCAAGCGGCAGCCGCTGGGACATTGGGAATGATCTTTGCACAAGGACCAGAAGTCTTCCGCGTCCTTGATCCTGGCCCGCAGTTCCTTTGCTTTCTGCTCCGCTTCCGGTTCGCTGGCCTGGATGAGGATGTGCGAGGCATGAATGATCTCTGAGGCAAAGAGGACCTCTTTTTGGTCCTCATAGAAGGCGAAGAGCTTGTCGTCAGCGATGAGTATGTCTTTGGCGCACACTTGCTGTACGTATTTGCGGATGATGATGCGCCGGCGTATCCGCTCTTCCATCGCGCGGGTCTGCATTGCGTTTAATGGAGCGATGTCCATCTCCTCCAGGGTTTCCAGCAGTGCGCTGTCAAACTCCTCCTCGGTGGCCGAAACCCCTGAAACAAGAGCCTCATGCAGGAGCAGACACCTGTCTATGAGCCGGTTCAACGCATGTATCTGGGCCAGGGACGTTTCTTGCCCGATCAGTTCACGGCTTTCGCCCAGAACCTCTTCTTCGGTGATGTCAAGGTCAAAAACTCTTGCGACCAGATGCATGTTTTCCTCATCAGTGATAGTATTCAGTGGATATGGGCCTTGATCAGGCCCATCACTTCAGATATAATACACGCGTTTGAGCGCAATGTCAAATCAAACTTGCATTTGCGGTACCAGGTGCACTGGCGTTTGGCATAATTCCTGGTGTGTTGGGCAGCCAGAAGCAGGCACTCATCAAGTTCCCTGCCCTGCAGCAGATGCGGCAGCAATTCCTTGTAGCCGAGGCTGTTAAGTCCGGGTGCAGTCGCGTCGTATCCCAAAGCCAGCAAGCGCCTGATCTCATCCAGCCAGCCCCGGTCGGCCATGGCCCTGATGCGGAGGTTGATCCTTGCGTAAATATCCTCACGCGGCGGATCGATCAGAATGCGGAAAGCCCCGTATTCCTGTTTGGGCGCCTGGTTGCGCCAGTGTTCGCTGATGGGGGTCCCGGTGGCCAGATACACTTCCAGGCCCCTTTGGATGCGCTGTTTGTCATTGGGGCTGATCCCTGCTGCAAAGAGGGGGTCGATCTTTCGCAACTCTGCATAGAGCACTGCCAAACCCTCATCGGCACAGCGTCGGGCCAGTCTTTCCCGGATCGCGGTAGGAATCTCCAACTGGGGAAACAGGCCTTTGAGCAACGCCGAGACATAGAGCCCGGTCCCGCCGCAGACTATCGGCACAACACCCTGGGAGTGAAGTTCCTGGATCATCTTACCCGCGTCTGCGCGGAATCTGCCGGCGTTGTAGCCCTCATCAGGGTCGATGATGCCGATCAGATGGTGCGGAACAGCTTTGAGCTCCTCTTCCGAAGGCTTGGCCGTCCCGATGTCCAGATGCCGGTAAACCTGCCGCGAATCGGCAGAGATGATCTGCGAACCAAGCTCCCGCGCCAGTTCTATTGCCAGCGCGGTTTTCCCGGAAGCGGTCGGCCCTTCGATCGTGATCAGGGGGATCATACCTGGCGTTTGAATTTCTTCTCGAAATCGCTCAGGGGCATTTTCAGGATCAGGGGCCTGCCGTGCGGGCAAAAATAGGGCATCTGGCAGGCGAAGAGCTGATTGATCAGGTTCAGCATTTCCTTGCGGGTGAGCCGCTTGCCGGCTTTGATCGCCGCTTTGCAGGCGATGGATTTGGCCAGGGAATCCCGGAAATCGGTGTTCGTTTCCAGCTCCGTTTCCAGTTGCTTGAGGATCTCGATGAAGATCTTGCCGCCCTGCCAGTCATCCAATTCGGCGGGAATTTCCTCGATCACCAGCGAATTTCCGCTGAATTTTTTCATCACGAACCCTGTTTTTTCCAGAAGTTGCAGGTTCTCCTCCACCAGGTCCCTGATCTCGGAGGCAATTATCGGCGGAATGTCGATCACCAGCGGAATGATCAGTTTTTGCCGCACGGGCGGGGCGCCCTGGGTTCGCTGCAGCAGCTTTTCATAGATGATCCGTTCATGCGCGGCATGCTGGTCGATCACCACCAGGCCGTCCTCAACCTGGATGAAGATGTAGGTGTTGTGCAGCTGCCAGGGATTGATGTAATCTTCTTCATTCTTGAGCAGGAGCCGGTAGCTGAAGGACGCGTTGGGCAGGTCGTCCGCGATCTCAAGCTGCTCTTCCCGCTCTTTCTTTTCCTGGTCCACCACCGGGACCTCGATCCTTTTGGGGCGTTCCTCCTCGCTCTTGAACAGCTCATCCTGGTAGAGATTGCCGAATTCCTTTTTATACTCGGAAAATTTGGGGATGTCCACCCTGCTGCGGAATATGGATTGCTCGGCCGGACTGGCCTTGCCAACTTGTGAAGCGTGGTGGAACTTCTGGCTGGCACTGGCGAATTTCTCATGCTCGTAGTTCTTCAGCGCGTCCGTGAGGGTCAAAAACACCAGAGAATGGACCTTCTGCTGTTCCCGGAAACGCACTTCCTGCTTGGCCGGATGCACATTCACGTCGATCTGCTCGGCTGGAATGGTGAGGAACAGAACATAGGGTGGAGTGCTGCCTTTTTGCCAGACGCGGGTTTTGAGGATGAAAGGCTCATAGGCGCTTTTGATGGCGTGCTTGATCGTTTTGTCCGGGATAAAGCGCCCGTTGATGAAGCTGTACTGCATGTCCACCAACTTGTCGCTGCGGTCTTCCAGGCCAAAGATGTATCCCTCCAGGCGATAGCCCTCATTCTCCGCGGCAATGGGAATGATATCGTCAGTGAAGAAGCCCGAGCCGAAAACCTCCCCCATCCTTTCCTGCCTGCTTTCAGAGGCGATGAAGGACAGCTTTTGATTCCCGTCCACAAACAGTTTGAAGCTGATCCCGGGATACAGCACGGCCTGGTAATGGATGTATTTGAGGATATGGCGCAGTTCCGCCTGGGCGCTGCGCAGAAATTTCCTGCGGGCTGGCAGGGCCTTGAACAGGCCCCGCACCGTGATGTTGGTTCCCTGGTTGGCGGAGGTTTGGCCAACGTTGACCAGCCGGCCAAAATCAAAGTCGACCTGGGTGGCGACCTCGGTGTCCCCGGTTCTGGTGATCAGGGTCAGATTGCTCACGCTGGCGATGCTGGAAAGGGCTTCGCCCCGGAAACCCAGAGTTCCGATGTGGATAATGTCCCCCACGGTCTTGATCTTGCTGGTGGCATGGCGTTCAAAGGAAAGCAGCGCGTCATCCGGGCTCATGCCCTGTCCGTTGTCGCTCACCTGGATCAGGTCCTTACCCCCGTTTTCGACTGCCACCGTGATCGCCGTCGCACCTGCGTCGATGGAGTTTTCCACCAGCTCCTTGACCACCGAGGCGGGTCGTTCGATCACCTCGCCTGCCGCGATCTTGTTGCGCACGTCGTCTGCCAGAATGTGGATCCTGTTCATTGTCAGTACCGGAAGATGGAGCCGTTGGTGAATTCGCGGATTATCGAGTTGTAGGGCACGAGGGTGTCCGGGATGTCGTTTACGTGCGCCAGCAAGGCCAGCAGCCTTTGCGCCTCCATGTAGGATGAGGAGTTGCGTGGAACGGAGCTTAGCAGCTTCCAGGCGTGTTTGCGCAGAACCCCCAGTTCGAAGGTCAGGCTGCTGTTGAACATGTAATCGGCATTTTCCTGATAGGGAAAGATGTTCTGTTCCTCGCCTTCGCGGACGTCCGACCACCTTTGCATCGTTTCCGGAGCTGAATAGCCCCGGTATTGGTGGTCGCGGATGATCCTGCGCAGCAGCCGGCAATCCGTTGTTGCTATGCGGTTGTGGTTGTCGATGTTGAGCTGGTTGAGCGCGCTGACATAGATCTTGGCCTTGCGGGAAGCCGGAATTGAAACCGTGAGCTGGTCATTCAGCCCGTGGATGCCTTCCATGATGATCACATTGTCGTCCCTGAGCCTGATGATCCTGTTGCTCCTGCGCCTGAGGCCGCGGGTGAAATCGTAGCGCGGGAGTTCGACCTCTTCCCCGTCCAAAAGCTGGGTCAGTTGCAGATTCAGAAAATCCAGGTCCAGTGCGTGGATGGATTCGAAGTCAAACTCCCCGTTCTCTTTGCGTACCGTTATGTCCCGGTTGATAAAGTAGTCATCAAGGCCGATCACTATGGGTTTGGCTTTGCTGGCCTGAAGCTGGATGGAAAGCCTTTTGGCGAAAGTGGTTTTGCCCGATGAGGATGGTCCCGCGATCAGGACCAGCTTCACTTCGGATCTGGTGACAATGTCGGCGGCGATCTCCGCGATCTTTTTCTCGTGCAAGGCCTCTTCCACGAGGATGAATTCCGAGATGTCGTAGTTATCCGTCAGTTTGTTGATGTCGATGATATTGTGCACGCGCAGGATGTCCAGCCATTTGTCGTGTTCCTGGTGCAGTTGGAAAAGCTTGTGGGGAAACACGAACGGGGAGGCCAGCCGGCATTCCCGGCCGCTGGGAAAGCGCAAGATGAAGCCCGGGGCCTGATAGACGATATCGAACTCGCGCACCATGCCCGTGCGGTCCGCCAGGGGCCTCAGGAAATAGTCGTAGTATTTGCCGCAGCGGTAGACTGCCACTTCCTCGCGGTAGTTGTATTTGAGGTTTTTGTTGATGTCCTTGCGCCCCATAGCGCTGAAGATATCGATCGCTTCGCTGGTTTTGACGGTGATCTTGTTGATCGGCAGGTCGTTGGCCACAATTTTGAGCATCTCCTCCTTGACCCGCGCGCAATCCTGCTCGGTCCAGTTCTGGGCTCCAAACACCTCGCAGAAGACCCCGTCGCCGATGGAGTGCTCGATCACCAGCGAATGCTGGTTGCCCAAAAGCGAATGGACCGCCTTGGCCAGGATGAAGATCACCGAATCATGATAGATCCGGCTGCCCTCGCGATGGTTGTAGGTGATGCAATCCACCATGCTGTTGTGGGCCGGGACATATTCGTCATTGACATATTGCACGTGGTCAATTTTGTAGGACAAGACCTTATCCGCCTCGATGTCTGTATCGCGCAGGATCTCACGGATCGGTTTGGGTTTTTCCAGCTCGATCGTGCTATGTTCGTTGCCGTCTAATCTCAGGTCGATGGTCATTTATGGTTTCCTTTATTTTGCTGTTCTGGTCCCTGATCAGGCCCGCGGTTCGCTTTCAACCGCTGCCAAAGGGAAAGAACCAAGATTATGGAGCCTGTTTATTCGTCAAGTCATTAGGAGATGAAACAATGAAGAAGCTAACCGGAAAACGCCTTGTCCTCAGAGAGGCCAGATACCTGGCGGGGATCCTCTTTGGGGCGCTGCTCCTGGCGATCGGATATTCCTGGTTCCTGCTGCCTTACAATATGGCCCCCGGCGGGGTGGGCGGGCTATCCCAGATCATCAATTACTATTTTGGCATCCCCAACGGGGTGTCCATGATCATCATCAACATCCCGCTGTTCATCATCGGCTTCGTCTTCATCGGCAAAACCTTCGGCGCCAAATCCATCTTCGGAATGCTGGCCTCATCGGCATTCACAGACCTGGTGAACATCAAAACCCTGGCCGGATGGGGCTGGATGGACCTCTCCCAGCACACCCATGTCTTCCAGGGCAGGCAGATCCACGCCTATCTGGGGCCGGAAGACCTGCTCCTTTCCGCAATCGCCGGATCGGTGGTCCTCGGATTGGGGCTGGGCCTGATCTTCAGGTCCCGCGGTTCCACTGGCGGCACGGACATCCCCGTCGCCCTGATCAAACAAAAGGCCGGCCTGTCAATCGGAACGGGCTATTACATCGTGGAAACGGGGATCATCCTCGCGGTCGCCATCTTCCTCAAAGATCCCAAGATCCTCATCTGGGGCTACATCAACCTCTTCATCTCCACCAAGATCACCGACCTCGCCTCGGAAGGATTGCCCTACACCAAAGGGGTCTACGTGATCTCCCCCGAGGTGAACGAGATCAAGGAAGACATCTATAAGGAGCTGGAGCGCGGAGTAACCTTCTTCAAGGGTTACGGCGGATATGAAAAGAAGGAGGTCGACATCCTCTTCTGCGTCCTCAACCGCCGCCAGGTGCCGCAATTGACCGACATCGTCAAGGACATCGACCCGGAAGCCTTCATGATCGTCACCGACGTCCACGACGTCCTGGGCTACGGATTCCGCAGCCGGGACATCAACCTCAGCGGATAATATCCATACCTTGTTCCGCCCTGAGAACCAGCCCGTCCGCCTCTTGGACGCCTCCCGCCGACCACCCGCCCGTTTGGCGGGAACTCAGCGGGAGGCATACGGGGGGCGGGTGAATCAGGCTTAAGGGCCAAACTGCGGGAGCCTGGCAGTTGGGATAGACGATATCGCTTGACTTGAAGAGCGGGCGCAGAAAATGGGCGTCAGTTTTTACAGGATAAAGGTAAACGCACATGGCAAACGAAATTAGCGACAAACCCGCGGTATCCAATTTCATCCGCACGATCATCGACCGGGACCTCGAGACCGGCAAGCACAGCAAGGTCGTGACCCGCTTTCCGCCTGAGCCGAACGGCTATCTGCACATCGGGCATGCCAAATCGATCTGCCTGAACTTCGGCCTGGCCAGGGATTACGGCGGGATCTGCCATCTCCGCTTCGACGACACCAATCCCATCAAAGAGGACGTCGAATACGTCGATTCGATCATCGCGGACATCCGCTGGCTCGGCTTCGACTGGCAGGACAAGCTTTTTTACGCCTCC
>JAHYIU010000084.1 GCA_019429425.1 Candidatus Syntrophosphaera sp. | reverse complement strand
TAGTGACAAAATAGTGGGGAATCCAGGGACTTTTCATCGATCGGGACGATGAATCTCCGGATGTTGTAGATAACTTTCCGAACCATGCCCTGTCATGCCAGTATAAAGCAATTACGCAAAGGTCTTATATCATACATTCGTTTAGGATCGGGTTTTGTCCCTTTTTCTGATTTCACCCACTGCTTACCCGGTACGGCGGGGAATCTGGGAACCTGGGAATTTGACCATAGCGGCTGAGCCTGCGGGGTATGGTATTGATTTTGCATGCTTGGAGGTAATTGCCTCTGCTCGATCGACGTTGGCCCGAACTATAAAAGGACTTGACCGATAGCGGCGATCGGGAAAAATTGCAAAAAATCTCGTTATGGAGTTGAAAATGAGCACTGCGCCACGCGGAGAGCGGCTTGTGATCGCCTTGATCGGCAAGCGGAACGCCGGAAAAAGCAGTTTGATAAACGCCATTGTGGGCCAGGAGATCGCGATCGTATCCGAAGTCGCTGGCACCACGACCGATCCGGTGGACAAGCATTATGAGCTGCTGCCCCTGGGTCCGGTGACCTTCTTTGACACCGCCGGCATCGACGATATCGGCGAGCTGGGCGATAAACGCGTGAGCGCCACCCGCAAGATCCTCTATCGGGCGGACATAGTGCTCTTCGTCAATCCCGGCAGCGTTTTCGACGCCTCTGAACTGGAGATGCTGGACCGCATCCGCGAGATGGAGGTCCCCCTTCTGCTGATCTTCAACAAAAGCGACCTGGCCAAAGTCCCGGAATCCAACCTGGAATACTGCTCCCAGCATGGGATCAGCTATGTGGCGGTGTCCTGCGCCAGCAAGGAAGGGATCCTGCAGGCCAAGGAAGAGATCATCCGCCTGGCGCCCAAGTATTTGAAGGAAAACCGCATTCTGGCCGGCGACCTGGTGGATCAGGGCGACCGCGTGATCCTGGTTTGCCCGATCGATTCCGCCGCTCCCAAGGGACGCCTGATCCTGCCTCAGGTGCAGGTGATCCGCGATCTGTTGGATCATGGCGCCATCCCGATCGTGGTGAAGGAAACCGAGCTTCTGGCCTCGCTGGCCATGCTCAAGGAACCGCCCCGCCTGGTGGTGACCGATTCCCAGGCGATCGATCAGGTAAACCGGGAAACTCCGCATAACGTTGAACTGACCACTTTTTCAATCCTCTTTGCCCGCTACAAGGGTGAATTGGACACCCTATTAAGCGGGATCCGGACCCTGGACCAGCTCCGGGACGGCGACAATGTCCTGATCGCCGAGGCCTGTTCACACCACGTTCAGAAAGACGACATCGGCCGGGTCAAACTGCCCCGCTGGTTGAGGGAAATAACCGGCAGGGAACTGCACTTCGACATTTTCGCGGGGCACGATTTCCCGGATAACCTGGAAGATTACGCGGTTTGCATCCACTGCGGCGGCTGCATGATCAATCCCATGGAAATGAACCGGCGCATCATGGAAGCCACGCGCAGAGGGGTTCCCATCACCAATTACGGCATGGCGATCTCGCATCTGCAGGGTGTTCTGCCGCGCGTGGTCAAGCCCTTGGGGATATCGCTGTGAGCTATCGGGTATCCGTTCTGCAATTTGAGCCCAAACTGCTGGACGTGACTGAAAACCTGGCCCGGACCGAGGCCCTCTTGAAGGGCTTGGAGACAGATCTGGTGGTGCTTCCCGAACTTTGCACCTCAGGCTATGTCTTCTGCAGCCAGGAGGAAGTCGATTCGGTGAGCGAGACGGTTCCCGAGGGACTGGCCTTCCGGTTCTTCCAAGACCTGGCCAGGGAGAGGAACTTCAGCATCGTCTATGGTTTCGCGGAACGCTCACAGGGCAAGGCCTTCAATTCCAGCGCCCTGGTCAATCCCGACGGCAGCTTTCATATCTACCGGAAGACCCATCTGTTCAACCGGGAAAAGCTGTTCTTCAGCCCCGGCGACACAGGCCTGAACGTGCATCCGGGAAAAAACGGCGTCCGGCTGGGCATGATGGTCTGCTTCGACTGGCAGTTTCCCGAAGCGGCGCGGACCCTTGCCCTGAAGGGCGCGCAGATCATCTGCCATCCCGCGAACCTGGTTTTGCCATGGTGCCAGCAGGCCATGATCACCCGGTCCCTGGAAAACCGCGTGTTTTCCCTCACTTCCAACCGCATGGGAACCGAAAGCAACGGCCCCGAAAGCGTCTCTTTCACCGGCATGAGCCAGATCCTGGGAACCAAGGGCCAGATCCTGGCCCGGATGAACGAGACCGAGGCTGGGGTCCGCACCTGCGAGATCGAGCCGGAGCTTGCTTTGGACAAGGCCGTGACCCCGCTCAACGATGCTTTCGCGGACCGGCGCCCGGAATTTTACACGCCATGAACGAAGATCTGAAAAAAGAGCTGCAGCGCCTGCGGGCCGAGATCGAGCGCCACAACGTGCTCTATTACGAACTGGCCAATCCCGCCATCCCGGATTACGAGTATGACCAGTTGGCGCGCCGATTGAGGGAGTTGGAAACCCAACTTGGCGAGGCGACCACGACGGAATCCCCGCTGGATAAGGTGGGCAGCGACCTAACCGCGGGCTCGGACACCATACCCCACAAACATAGGATGTACTCCCTGGATAACGCGTATTCCGCGGAAGAACTGGAGCAGTGGGCCTCCAAACTCAGCCAGGACCTGGGTTTCCTGCCCCCGCTCTGTGTGGAGCTCAAGATCGACGGCTTTTCCATCAATCTCTTTTACGACCGGGGCAAGCTGCAATACGCCACAACCCGGGGGGACGGTTACGCCGGTGAGGTCGTGACAACCAATGTCCGCACGCTGGAGTCCATCCCCAAAAACATCGCCCACCCCTCCCCCATCGAGATCCGCGGCGAGATCTACATCCCCGTGCAAGATTTTCTCCAGCTCAACGAACAGCGCCTGGCCAATGAGGAAAAGCCCTTTGCCAATCCACGCAACGCGGCCGCGGGTTCCATCAAGCTCAAGAACCCTGATCTGGTCAAAGACAGGCATCTGGCCGCGATCCTCTACAGCGTTGGCTACAGCGAGGAACTGCCGCCCAAGGCGCAATCAGAACTATTGGACTGGCTGGCCGGCCTGGGCTTCCCCGTTTCGGGCGAGCACAGGCTTTGCGCCTCCTATGCTGAGGTCCAGGAGTTTTGCGATCTATGGCAAAAACGGCGCGGCAGCCTGCCCTATGAGATCGATGGTGTGGTGGTGAAGGTGGACGACCTGGCCCTGCAAAAAAAACTCGGCTATACGTCCAAGAGCCCCAAATGGGCTGTCGCCTACAAATTCAAACCCGAGGAGAAGGAAACCCGGCTGCTCGAGGTCCAGTACCAGGTTGGCCGCACCGGAGCCGTTACCCCCGTGGCGATCCTGGAGCCGGTCTACATCTCCGGCAGCACGGTATCCCGCGCCACCCTGCACAATGAGGACGAGATCAAGCGCCTGGGCCTGCATCTGGGCGACACGGTGCTGCTGATCAAATCCGGCGAGATCATTCCCAAGATCCTGAAAGCCATCCCGGAAAAACGCTCTCCTGAAGCAGTGCCGGTCGGTTTTCCCACCACCTGCCCCGTCTGCGCCAGCCCTCTGGAAAAGGACGAAGAGGGCGCGATCCACTATTGCCCCAATGCCGGTTGCCCCGCCCAGTTGCAGAGGCGGCTGGAGCACTTTGCCTCTCGGGACGCGATGGATATCAGCGGCCTGGGCGAAAGCCTGATCGCCAGGCTGCTGGAAACCGGACTGATCGAGGGTATCGCGGATATTTACACCCTGGATTTTGCCAAAGTGGCGGCGCTCGACCGCCTGGGCAGCAAATCCGCCCAAAACCTGAAAAACGCCATCGAGGCCTCCAAGGACCGCAATTTCGACCGGGTGCTGTTCGCTTTGGGAATCCGCTTCGTCGGCTCCATCACGGCCCGCAACCTGGCCGAGTATTACGGAAGCATCGACGCGCTGCTCGGAACAGACGAGGAAACCCTGGTGCAGGTCAAAGAGGTGGGCGCCAAGATCGCCACAGCCATCAAGGCCTATTTCAGGATTCCCGCGAACCTTGAACTGATCGGGAAACTACGCTCCCTGGGCGTGAATTTCACCCAGCGCAGCAAACAAAGCTCGAATGTCCTGGAAGGCAAGACCTTCCTGCTGACCGGCGCCCTGCCCAATTATTCCCGCAAGGAGATGGAAGACCTGATCCAAAGCCACGGGGGCAGGATCGTCAGCGGGGTCAGCCCTGCACTGAACTATCTGATCGTGGGCGACAAAGCCGGCTCCAAGCTTGAAAAGGCACGCAAGCTACCTTCCATCGCGATCCTTGACGAAGCCGGCGTTCTGGCCATGCTGGGGCTGCCCGAATGAAGATCCTGCAGCGTTTCATCGTCCGCGAGCATTTTGTCCCCTTCCTGCTCTCCCTGGCGGTGGTGACCTTCATCCTGCTGATCGACCGCATGCTCGACCTGATGAACCTGATCATCGAGAAAAAGCTGGACGCGGGCACCATCATCGACCTCTTTTCCCTTTCCCTGCCTTACATGCTGGCGCTTTCGATCCCCATGGCTGTGTTGGTGGCCACCATCCTGGCTTTCGGCAGAATGGCCGTGGACCGGGAAACGATCGCCATGAAATCCAGCGGGATAAACATCTACCGCCTGCTCCTGCCCTTGTTTGTGGTAGCCCTGCTGCTCACCGGGGTGATGGTCTATTTCAACCACTATTTCCTGCCCAATACCAACCACAAGCTGAAAAACCTCACCACCAAGATCGCCTACTACCGTCCCATGACCATCATCAAACCCAATGAATTCACCACTTTGATGGATTACACGGTTTTCGTGGGCGAAAACAACAACAACGAACTGCGGGACGTGCTGATCTATGACCGCAGCCAGACCAAGCTGCCGCGCACGATCCTGGCCCGCAGCGGCGAAGTCGAGCAAATGGACGGGGGAAGCAGCCTGCGGATCATTTTGCACAATGGCGAGATGCACGAACGCAATGAGCGGGAGCCCGGAAAATACCAGCTCCGGAAGTTTGAGCATTTCACCGTCAATATCCGCAACGTGGCCGCCAGCATCGATTTCGGAGGAACAAGCTATCGCTCCGATCGCGAAATGACCTACGACCAGCTGGTGGCTGCGATCCGGGACAGGAGGCTGGAACTGCAAGCCAAGGAAACCGAGATCGCCAACCTGCGTTCCAGGCTGGACCGGCTGTCCGGCAGCACTGAGTCCGGCACGGAATACCGCCGCCTCGGCGTCATGTTGCAAATGGCTGAGGACCAGGGCCAGGAACTGGTCGAGATCCTGCAGTCGCTCCAGGTGGAATACCAAAAAAAATTCGCCCTCTCCTTCGCCATCGTGATCTTTGTGATGGTCGGCATCCCCCTGGGCCTGATGACCCGCACCAGCGGAATCGGCATGGCTTTCTCGGTCTCCTCGGTGATCTTTTTGATCTACTATGTGGCCCTCACCGGCGGAGAGCAGCTTGCCGACCGGGGTATCGTGAGCCCCTTTCTGGCCATGTGGGTCACCAACCTGGTTTTCTTTGTGTTGGGGGTCATCCTCATCTACGCCTCGGTGCACGAAAAGCAGCTTGTCAACCTCAATCTGCTGAGCTGGCGCCTCTCGCATCTCAAGGTCAAAAAAGAAGAGACCCCGGATGAACTCATCCACTGAGGAACACCATGCGCATTCTGGATAAATACGTCATCCGCGAATTCCTCAAGACCTATCTGGTCATCTTCATCTCCTTTGCAGTGGTGTTTATCGTGATCGACGTCATCGACAACCTGCCCCGCCTGATGCGCAGCGGCGCAACCTGGGAACTGGCGATCCTCTATTATCTGCTCAGGCTGCCCTATCTGATCGTTCTAACCTCGCCGGTCACGGTCCTGATCACCGGCCTGTTCATGATGAACGCGCTCTCCAAGCACAACGAAAGCGTCGGCATCCGGGCGGCCGGAGTCAGCATCAAACGCGCCATGTTCCCGCTATTCGTCTTGGGCCTGCTGATCAGCATGGGCGTGGCCGTGTTTGGCGAATATCTGCTGCCCTGGGCGGAAAAGACCCGCAGCCATGTGTACAACGTGAAGATCAGGGGCGAACAGATGGAAGACCAAATGCTCAAAGCCCGCATCCACTATCAGGGCCAGGAGAACGATTTTTACTACTTTGGCTTCTTCGACGGCTACCAAAACGCGCTGCGGGTGATCGACCTCACCCGGCTCGACGGCCAGGGCAGCCAGATCACGGAACACATCACCGCCTCGGCCGCCGTTTGGAAAGACGGCAGATGGATCATCGAGGATTGCGAGATCCGCCGTTTTGACGGAGGCCGGCAGAACTACTACCAATACTACCAAAGCACCGACCTGCCTCTGTTGGACGTGGAGCCGCAGGATTTCATGCGCATCACCAAGAAGACCATCTCCCTGAATTTCTTCGAGCTGCGGGACTACATCAACCGCCTGGAACGAATGGGCGAAAAAGCCCACCGCGAGATCGTCGACCTGCACATGAAACTCGCCTTTCCCCTCACCAACCTGATCGTGATCTTCTTTTTCATCCCCATTGCCACTTCCAACATCAGGTCCAAGGGGCGCGGCCTGATCTTCCTGCTCGGCCTGGTGGTCTGCTTCGCCTATCTGATCATGGTGCGCGTTATCCAAAGCCTTGGCTACAATGGAGTTATCCCGCCCGTCTGGGCCGCCTGGCTGCCCAATCTGTTCTTCACCGTGCTGGGCCTGCTGTTCCTGCGCAAGGCAGAAATATAAAAAAAACCTTGAAGAAAAAGCGCCCTCCAAAATATTGGCTATTCAAACTGAAATTGTACCCACAATGGGAGGAGATAAATGCTCGACAGCCTGAGAAAGAAACAAAAGATAATCGTGTACATCGTCGCCGCGGCCTTCATTTTAAGCCTCGGAGCGGGCGGTATTTTTGGCGGCAGCCAGATCATGGGAGCCTTTGGTGGAAACTACCTGGGCAAAGTGAACAACACCAAGTTCACGTCCAAGGATTACAACCAGAAGATGCAGGAGATCGAAGACCGCTATCGCCAGCAGGGCCAAAACATCGATGACAGGATGCGCATGAGCATCCAATACACCGCCTGGGAAGAAATGGTCAATGAAGCCCTCTGGGACCAGCAGATCAAGAAACAAAGGATCAAGGTTTCCGAAGCCGAGATCAAGAACGCCATGGAGAACGACATTCCCCAGGAATTGCTCCAGAACGAGAATCTGCAGACCAACGGGGTCTTCGACCGCAAGAAATATTTCGACGCCCTGAACAACGTCCCGGAATTCAAAGCCCAGCTCTATGAATACATGAAGGCCTATCTGCCCCGCAAGAAATTGCAGGACAAGATCAAAGCCGCGGCGGGAATCACCATCGACAGCCTCAGGGCCGAATTCGTGAAAGACAACGACAGCGTCACCGGCAAAGCGATCTGGTTCGACCACAACCAGTCCGAAGCCGTCACCGTCACCGATGCAGAGATCCAGCAGTACTACGACACCCACAAGGATGAAGAATTCAAGAAAGGCCCGGCCTCGCGCCTGAAATACATCACCTGGGACATCCAGCCTTCCGACCAGGATTACGAGGATGTCAAGCTGGAGATCGACGACATATACACCCGCCTGACCCGGGACGGCGAAGAATTCGCGGTCCTGGCCCTGGACTTTTCCGAAGATCCCGGTTCCGCTGAGCAAGGCGGTTCACTGGGAACTTTCGGCCCCGGACAGATGGTGCCGGAATTCGATGAGGTCGCCTTCAAGCTTAGGCCTGGCGAGATCTCAGAGCCCTTCCGCACCCAGTTTGGCTGGCACATCGTCAGACGCGATTCCCTCCCCTTCCCAGATGCCGGCGATGATAAGATTGCCGCCAGCCACATCCTCTTCTCGGTCAAAACCTCTGAACGGACCAGAAACGACATCCTGGACGAAGCGGAAGAAGTGCAGAAAAGGATCGAAAGGAAAGGCATCGACGAAGTTGCCAAGGAGCTGGAAAAGGACGTCACCACCAGCCCCTGGCTCTCCCATGAAAGCACGACCCTGGAAGGGATCGGCCAGCACGCCGGGCTCTACCAGTTCATGAAAAACAAGAAGCCGGGCAAGGTCTCGGAACCCTTCCGGATCAACCGCAACAACATGGAACAGATCATCGTGGCCCAGGTCATTGACAACGCGAAGACCTACTACGAGGATTTCGAGGCCAAAAAACTGCAGATCAAGTATGACCTCGAAAAGCAGAAGAAGATAGCCAACGTGAAGATCATGGCCGAGGACTTCTATAAGAAGGTCCCCCAGGAAAATTATCTCAGCGCCGCCGAAACCGCCGGCTGGAAGATCATCGACTTAAACGGACACAAAAACAAAGCCTACATTCCGGTCGTCAACGCCACCGACGAAGAATTCAGCCAGGCCGCCCTGGCCCTTGAATCCGGGCAGTTTTCACCGCTGGTCACCACCAAGGAAGGCTCCTTCATCATCTTTGCCGAAACACGCAACAAACCGGACATGGCCACCTTCACCGATGCCAAGCAGGAAGAACTGCGCAAGCGCATGGAGGACGCCGCCTTCAACCGCTGGTTCCAGCAGGTGCGCAAAGACGCCAAGATCATCGACAACAGGTATAAATACGGTTATTAAGCCTTAATGAACAAGCTGATGACCGGCGTTAGCGGGGTTCGGGGCGTCTTCGCGGACACCCTGAACCCCTCTGTCGCATTGCGCTACGCGGCACGGTTCGGACAGTTCATCAGCCTGAATTCACTCCATCGGGACGCATCAGGCCGGCCCAAGATAGTGGTGGGCAGGGATTCCCGCACCACGGGGATCGCCATGCTCAATGCCGTCGTCTCCGGTCTGCTCAGTGTCGGCTGTGATGTGGTGGAGATCGGCATTGTTGCCACCCCCACAGTCCTGCTCAACGTCAAAAAGCACTCCGCCCAAGGTGGGGTCGCCATCACGGCCTCGCACAATCCGCCCCAGTGGAACGCGCTTAAATTTGTCGATGGCGACGGAATGTTCCTATCTGCGGACAGATCCGCCCGGTTTTTGGCCTCAAGCGACGATGAAGTCGAATGGAAGGGCTGGCAGGGCGTCGGAACCCTGGTTCAAGATTCAGAAGCGATAGCCCACCATATCGGCCAAGTGCTGCAGATTCCCTGGCTGGACCTGGAACTGATCCGCGCCCGAAGATTCAAGGTGGTGCTGGATTCCGTCAATGGCGCCGGCGGCCTCGTCTCCCCTTTGCTTCTCCAAGCCCTGGGCTGTGAGCTTGTGGAGATAAACTCAGCCCCCACCGGGATCTTTGCCCATCCGGCCGAGCCTCTGAACGAGAACCTCACCCAGCTTGAGGAGGCTGTCAAGCTCCACCAGGCTGATCTGGGCTTCGCCACCGATCCGGATGTGGACAGGCTTTCCATCGTCGACGAGCATGGCGCTTGCATCGGCGAGGAATACTCCGTGGCCTTGGCGGAGCTGTTCATCCTGCCCAAAAACCCGGGTGACATCGTCGTAAACCTCTCCACTTCGATGCTTTCAGACCACATCGCCGCCCGCTTCGGAGTGCGGGTCCACAGGGCCAAGGTCGGCGAGATCAATGTGGGCAAGCTCATGCAGGAGCTCGGCTCGCCCATCGGCGGCGAAGGCAACGGCGGGATAATCTGCCCGGAGGTCAATTACACCCGTGACGCCATTGCTGGAATGGCCTTGATCCTGGGGCTTTTGGCCGAACGCGGCCAAACAGTTTCCCAGATCGTGGCCGAACTGCCGCGCTTCCATATCGCCAAAGCCAGGCTGGAACTCGCTCCGGAGCGTATGGAACCTGCCCTGGCCAGCCTGCCCGGATTGCTGGAAGGATATGAACTCGACCTGCGCGACGGAATCAAAGCCACGCAAGCTGATCATTGGGTCCACATCCGCAAGAGCGGCACCGAACCCATCATCCGCGTCTATGCTGAAAGCCAGTCGCAGGAACGATCTGAGCAGCTTTGCCGGGATATCCTGGCAAAACTGGGCGGGTAGTTTAAAAAGCTTCTTGCCAGAGGCTTGGGTATTGGCTCCATTGCCGGCTTCAAATGAGCGCTATTAAATGCTAATCTCGCTATTGATATTGGCCGGGGGATTCGTTCTCTTGATCGGAGGCGCGGAATTGTTGGTCCGCGGCGCCAGTTCGCTGGCCAGGCGGTTCCGGGTCCCGGAGATCGTGATCGTCCTCACGGTTGTGGCTTTGGGCACCTCCACCCCGGAATTGATCTTGAATATCT
>JAHYIU010000083.1 GCA_019429425.1 Candidatus Syntrophosphaera sp. | reverse complement strand
TGCAAGCTATACGAAACTCAAGAACCTTAATATGTTGCTTACCCTGGCTCTATACTTCATCTACTCATGTAAAGACATCATAGTGAAGATTGCAGAGGCTTTCCCGAAGCTGATCTGCTTTAGGGCAGGGGACTGGGCTAAACTGCAGCAGTCTGTGTACTACCGAATTAGTCAGGTCATGCAAATCTTCCTCAGTAGCTCCAGACACTACGACACCTCACCTTATAGAGCCGATCTGATCGAACCATGGCAGTTGAAAATCAGGCTGGTATAAAAAATGGGGGAATGCCAGTGAATTGAATCCTTGACAAATATCCCCCATTGAAATACAAAGATTTTTTATCCGGAAATGGAGTAGAATATGCTTTCATGGGAGATCATTGTCCACGGCCGGGTCCAGGGAGTCGGGTTTCGCAGTTTCAGCCGCGCTTGCGCGAGACGCTGCGGGATCACCGGCTACGCCAGAAACCTGTATGATGGCACTGTGGAGATCATCGCCTGTGGCAGCAAAGAGAATTTGGAACTCTTCCGGGACATGCTCAACGGCGGAAACGGATACATCCGGGTCCGGCGCCTGGATGTTTCAGAAGTGGAAAGCACGGTGGAATATAATGATTTTGGCATACGATAAAACCAGAGATGGAGTATCCATCAGACCAGAGAGGCGGCCAGGTTCGCCCGCTCGGGCGTTCGCGCTGATTCTGCTGCTGGCCCTGCCCCTGCTTCTGGCAGCCGAATTCCAGACCCACACCGTGAAGCGGGGCGACAACCTCTATTCCATCGGACGCCAATACGGCGTAAGTGTCGACCAGATCAAGGAATTGAATGGCCTCACCAGCAATGATCTCAGGCCAAACCAGGTCCTCAAGATCAAACAGATAGCAACTCCAACCACAGCTCCTGCTCAGGCGGGCACTGAATTCCAGACGCATACAGTCAAGCGGGGCGACAACCTCTATTCCATCGGGCGCCAATACGGCGTAAGCGTTGAACGGATCAAGGAACTGAACGGCCTGGCCAGCAACGACATCTGGCCGAACCAAGTGCTCAAGATCAAGCCAGCCCAAGCCCCCGCGCCGGTCAGCACTACCCCTTCCCCTGCCACCCAAGCCCAAAGCTCAGCGCAATCCACAACCCAAAGGGTCCAGATTCCGCCTACTCCACCAACGACCGCAGCTCGTGACACGGTAGCTTCCATAAACTTCGGCAGGACTCAATTACCAAACGATTATTACCACGTCGTGGCCCCCAAGGAAAACCTTTACCGCATAGCCGTCAACAATGGCATTTCCCTAAACGACCTGCTCAAGTGGAACGGCTTGGCGGACCAGAATCACGTCATCCGCCCGGGTGACAAACTGATAATCGCTGATCCCACACCCTTCCTCGCTGAGAGCGATGAGTACGACGAAACTCAAACAGAAGACGGTCAGTGGACTTCGTCGCCGGAATGGCCAAGCATTACGGCCGCTCCGGACACCGTCGTGGTGCAGCAGATCTATGTGGTCCAAAAAAAGGACAATCTCTACCGTATCGCGCTCAACCACGGAATGACGGTGGAAGAGCTTAAAAGGCTGAACAATCTTAGCTCCAATACGATCAACGTAGGCCAAAGACTTGTGGTTGCAGGTTCGCCAACCCAGGCAGGCACAAGCCCGAGGATCACGCAGGCGGAATTGCAGACCGGCGACAAGCTCAGGACCGACCTGATCATGCCCACGCAGGGACTGGTCACCTCTGAATACGGACTGCGCAACGGACGGCCCCACAAGGGTATAGACATCGCCGCCAAGACCGGGACGCCGATTTATGCCGTATTGGATGGAGTGGTTGTCTATTCCGGCATTCAGGGCGGCTACGGCAACGTTGTGGTGCTCGAGCATCCCGATTTCGTGATGACGGTTTACGCGCACAACGAGAAAAACACGGTGAAGGTGGACGACCGCGTGAAACAAGGCGACATTATCGCCTATATCGGCTCCACGGGCCAGACCACCGGTTCTCACCTGCATTTTGAATACCGCCTCAAGGGCAAGGCGCTCAATCCGCGCAAAGTTTTGCCGCTGGATTAACTGGGATAGGATAGGCAATGAGAGAGAACGTATTTGCCGACAAGGCATTACAGAATTACCTGAAGGAAATTTCGCAATTCCAAACCCTCACCCGGGAGGAAGAGCACGAACTGGGGATCAGGGCCCGAAATGGCGATCAGGAAGCTGTGAACAAGCTGGTCCAGGCCAATCTCAAATTCGTGGTCAAGATCGCCTCCCGCTACCAGAATCGGGGCCTGACCCTGTCTGAACTGATCAGCGAGGGCAACATCGGCCTACTCAAGGCGATTGAGAAATTTGACCCTGACAAGGATATCAAGCTGATCTCCTACGCGATCTGGTGGATTCGGCAGCGCATCATGCTGGCCGTCTCAGAGAAAAGCTCGCTGATCCGCGTTCCGCTGGGTAAATCAAGCTCCGCCCACCGGATCAAGGCCACCCAGGAACGCATCTTCACCGAGACCGGGGAAACCCCGTCCATCGAGGAACTCAGCGATGTGATGAATCTAACTGAAAAGTCCATCGAACAATTGCAGGACCAGATGGTCGAAACGACTTCCTACGACGACGTGTTGCAAGGTTCTGACTATCAGGAGTTTACCACGCGGGACATGCTGATGGACCCCGACCTCGTGGATCCCCAGCAAATCTACCACCGCGACCGCCTGCATGAACGCATCCATAGCGCAATCGGCAAGCTTGAGCCGCGCGAGGCCGACATCATTCGCACCTACTATGGCCTCAACCCCGACCAGGAAAGCCAGAACTTTGCCCAGATCGCTGAAACGATGGGCCTTTCGCGGGAAAGGGTGCGCCAGATCCAAAAGGAAGCCCTGAAAAAGATCATGGCGGAAATGCAGCCTGAAGAAGACAGCCTGGTGGACGAATTCATAGATAAATTCAGCACCTGAAGGTGCGGGAGCAGATATGTTCAAAAACTTCGACGAAATGGTGGCCAGCGTCAAGGCCAAAAGCAAAGGCACCGTGGTGATCGCTGCGGCCCAGACAGAATCTGTGCTGGACGCCGCCATCCTGGCCCAACGGGAAAACCTGGCCGAGTGCCTCCTCGTGGGCGACAAAGCCCAGATCACGGTCCTCCTCCAGAAAATGGCGCCAGAGCATCAGAACAACTTCGAGATTGTGGACGTGGGCCCAGACCTGGTCAAAGCCGCCAAGATGAGCGTGCAACTGGTTAATGAAGGCAAAGCAGACATCATTCTCAAGGGCAAGACTGATTCCGGACAGATGCTCCGGGCCGTGTTGGACAAGGAAAAGGGCCTGCGGGTCAGCGAAGTGATATCGGACGTTTTGGCCTATGAGCATCCCAGCGGAGTGAAATTGATGAGCGACGGCGGGATCAACCTCGCGCCCGAACTGAACGAAAAGATCGCCATCGTCAAAAACGCTGTACAGGTGGCCCACGCGATGGGTTGTCCACTTCCCAAGGTCGCATTGCTCACAGCGGTGGAGACAGTGAATCCCAAAATGCCGGCCACAGTGGATGCCGCGATCATTTCCCGGATGAACGAAAGGAAACAGATCACCGGCTGCATTGTGGAAGGCCCTCTTGCTTTCGACAACGCCGTGGATATCGAAGCAGCGCGCATCAAGGGCATCGAATCCCCCGTGGCAGGCCTTGCTGACGTGCTCATCGTACCAAATATCGAGGCTGGAAACATCTTTGGCAAGATGCTCACCTACTATTGCGGCTATCGCGTGGCGCACGTTGTGGTGGGCACCAAAGCCCCGATCCTGATCCCCTCGCGGGCCGACCGCGGCGAACTGAAGATGCTTTGCATGGCGATGGCCCTGGCCTGCATGAACAAGTGATCCTGCGCATATTCCAGATCGGCAAGACCAAGGAAGACTGGCTCAAACAAGGCATCGCCGAATACCTCAAACGCCTCAAACCGCTGCTAAAGCTGAAAGTGGTGGAGATCCCCGATGTCAGCCTCTCCCAGGTTGGCTACATCCAATCTGTCAAATCCCGCGAAGCCGAACTCTGCCTTAAACGCATCGCCCCGGACGACTATCTGGTCCTGCTCGATGAACGCGGCGCGATGAAAACTTCGCTTGAGTTTTCCACTTTTCTGGCTAACTTATCTGATAAAAAGTCTGTCGTATTTGTGATCGGCGGAGTTTACGGCACGGGCGAAAGCCTCAGGCAGCGAGCCAACGCCTGCATCAGCCTCTCCGCGATGACTTTCACCCATCAGATGGCGCGGCTGGTTTTGGTGGAGCAGATCTATCGCGCGCTGATGATCCAAAACAACAGGCCATACCATTATTAGAGACATTACGAGGTTATGATGACAGCTGTATTGCTGAGTGCGACCATGGAAAACTTCACCCGGTCCCTGGTGATCTTGGTTCAGGGCATGGCGGGGATATTCGTCTTCATGGCGGTGTTTTATCTCGTCATTTTCGCCTTGGAACGATTGTTCAAAGAGAAGAAAGTTCAATGAAGAACATATTCCTAGCAGCCATGCTGGCTATAAACCTGGCTGTATTGTCCGCATCATTCACTGTGGTCCAGCGCTCCGAAAACCAGTTGGTGGTGGAATTCAGGCTTGATGGCTTCACCCTCTCGGAGCAGGGAGATTTTATCCGCGTTGACGCTCCTGGATTCGATTATCCTACGATCAGCGGCTCTCCTTTGCTTCCTCTTGCCGAAACAAAGATCGGCATACCGCCCGGCGGCCAGGTGAGCGTGACCTTGCTCAGTGCCAGAGCAAGAGAGGAAAAGCTGGCTAAGCGCTTACTGCCAGTACCACTTGTTTTCATGGGCGAGGAGATCTCCGAACACCGTTATGAGATCGAAGAAGCGCTCTACGTCGCAAACCAAATTCCTCTGCTACGAACTTTGGATATTTTTTCCTACCGCGGGTTCGACTATGTGCCTCTGGAGATCCGACCCTTTGCCTATGACGGGAAGAAT
This sequence comes from Candidatus Syntrophosphaera sp., assembly GCA_019429425.1. Taxonomy (NCBI): domain Bacteria; kingdom Pseudomonadati; phylum Candidatus Cloacimonadota; class Cloacimonadia (SeqCode); order Cloacimonadales (SeqCode); family Cloacimonadaceae (SeqCode); genus Candidatus Syntrophosphaera; species Candidatus Syntrophosphaera sp. The sequence continues at coordinate 5,508 of JAHYIU010000083.1, read as the reverse complement.
GCCCTGATGATCACGGAGCAGGCCCTGTTCCGGATCGATATCAGCGGCAACACCGGATACCGGAACGCCCCACCCAGCGATGAACTGGCTGAGGTTCTCCTATCTCAACTGCTCAATCCGGACCAGACCCGCAGCTGGAAAAGCTTCCTGCGCTACGAGGTGAATTTCGCAGACTTCTCCCGCTCCGATTTCTGGCTGCGCCTGGAAACCAACCGCGACGGAATGTTCAAGATCACACCTTCCCAATTGTCCGGCTTCCCCGTCAGCGACATCGATCCGCGCAGTTTCCGTCTCTTCAGCACCGGCGGGACTTTGCTGCCCTTCACGGTCACCAATCCAGGCTACGAATTCAAGGAAGTTCCCATCCGCGTTGTGGGTGAAAGCGACGGCAGTTTCGATCCAAGCGACTACATCATGTTCTTTGGCACCACCCGAGACGGGGTGGACAAGAACCAAACCCTGCTTACGAATGATACATACTATAATCCCTATTCCCAAAACACGGTATACTGGCTCACTTTTGCCGGCGACTTTCCCAGCCCACCTCTGCGCATGGCAACCCTGCCAACCTTGACCAATTGGGACAACCAGACCTCGACCTTCACCGACAAAGCGAGGCTGGAAACAGAAAGCCAACGCCGCGAAACCATCGGATTCGAATGGTATATGAGCCGCATGTTCGGCAACAGCACGGCCGAATACCAGTTTGAGATGACGTTAAGTGACGTGGAAGCCGTCCAGCCCCAATACCTGAGTATGCTGATACGTCAGGAAGACATCAGCGTCAACATCTGGCACAACATCTCCGTCTATGTCAACGACGTTCCCGTACCGGCGGACACCACCGGCTCGATTGTATTCTCCTGGCGCGGAACTTGGCATCATGTTTTCTTCAGGCAGGTGAGCGGTTTTGTGAATGGGCCGAACCAGATTCGCATCAAGGTGATCCGTAGCGGCACCGACAACCTTTTCCTGGATTGGATCACTCTGGAGCACGGCCGGCAGATAGTCAAAGGAACCGGACAACTCAGTGTCAACCAACTGCCCCTGCTGAATTATGGCTACCCAGTGCGTTATAACATCTCCGGCTCCGGCAGCACTGCTGTTTACAGGATTAACAGCTTTGATGAGGTGGACATAGCCCCCCTGCAAGGCTCTGGCTCCAGCCCATACTACGTGTCCACGGGCGCCAGCGCCACCCGATTTGTCCTGGCTAACGACTCTGAACTCTACAACCCCGTAAATTTCGCAATCGTTGAACCCTTTGATCTGACGGCCAACCCGCCCCGGGTCGACAACATTATCATCTCCGCCGACGAATACGCCAGCCAAGTGCAAGGCCTGGCCGACCTTTATTGGCAGGAATTCGGGAAACATAGCGTAGTTGTGAAACAATCCGACATCTTCAACCAATTCAACGGCGGCCATCCCGATCCTGCCGCCATCCGCCAGTTTTTACGCTACGCCTGGCAAAACTACCCCGCTCCCCAGATCACTTCGGTGACCCTGATCGGACTCGGCACCATGGATTGGCGCAACTTTTCCGGCCAGTCCGCATCCAAGAACAAGGTCATCGTTTTCCAGCGCAACAACATCACCTCGGACGACTATTTCGTGATGCTCACCCAGGCCTCCCATCCGGAACTGGCTGTGGGACGCTATCCCGTCGCTTCAGAGGCCGAACTCAACACCATGTTGGCCAATTTCCAAAACTATGTGCAGAATCCCCAGGGAGGTTGGTGGCGCAACTCCATGGTCTTTCTTGGCGACGATCTCTACAACGGAAGTTCCACGGCCTATGAGAACATCCACACCCGCCAGACCCAGGACGCGGGCAATGTAGTGCATCCCAGTATTCTGGTGGATAAGATCTTCGCCTGGGATTATGAATACGACGAATTCCAAAACAAACCCCGCGCCCGCGATGACATGCTCGCCATGATCAACGAAGGTCGCCTAGTTTGGTACTATATCGGGCACGGATCCTATGACAAGCTGGGAGCGGAGGACTATTTCAACGGCGCCGCGGACATGGGCAGGTTTAACAATCCGGACCGGCTGACTCTCTTCATGGCAGCCTCCTGCAAGGTTTCCCATTTCGATTACTGGGGCTTCGAAAGCCTGGGGCAGAAAACCGTTCTACTCAACAACTTGGGCGCCATCGCATCCTATTCTGCCACCCGCATCAGCACCCCCTACAGCAATGCCCCCATGATGCAATTCCTGCTGAACAACCTGGCCAACGGACGCAACCCGATCGGCTATTCCATCATGGCCGCCAAGATCCAATACACCCAAAGCAACGACAACGACGCCACTTATGTGCTTTTAGGCGATCCCCATCTCAGGATCACGCCCCCAGTACGCGACAGCGTTATCACGGTGTCCGGGCAAAAAACCGGACCCAAAGACGAGACCTTTTATGCACGACAGCTTGTGAGCATCGAAGGCGGATTCTCACCCAGCGCGTACAGCAGCATCGCGGAAGTGAAAGCGTTCAACACCGAAACCGAATACAGCCTGGATTGGCAGACAAATGTCAGCCACCGCGGAGCACCTCTCTACACGGGCAGCGCGACTGTAACTGGCGGCCAGTATAACAGCAGCTTCATCGTCCCGGATGACGTAACTACTGGCAATACCGGCCTCATCGTCTCCTATCTCTGGGACCCCATAAGCAGACAGGACTACACCAATTTCCTCCATCCACTGGCATTGAGCGATGACGCAGTCATTGCCGAAAACCCGGATGCGCCTGCTATCGAGCTTTTCCTGGGCAGCCTGGATTTCCGGCCAGGGGATACCGTGGGCACCAATCCCATCCTGCATGCCAGGATCTCAGACAGCAATGGCATCAACGTGACCGGAAGCGCCGGCCACAACATCCTGCTGATCCTGGATAATTCACTGCAGCCGATCCCCGTGACCCAGTATTTCAGCTATAACCTCGATTCCCACACCGAGGGCCTGCTCACTTACCAGTTGAGCAACCTCGCCGAAGGTCCCCACACCTTGCAACTGATCGCCTTTGACAATTTCAATCTGCCCTCCGTGTCCAGCACGAATTTTATCGTCAAGAAAAGCGGGGAACTGGCCATCGAGCGCTTCCTCATCTATCCCAACCCCATGCAAACCAGCACCAGCTTCACTTTCATGCTTTCGCAGGACAGTGACCTGATCATCGACATCTACACGGTCACCGGTAAAAAAGCACATAGCTTCAAGGCGTTGGGCCGCCAGGGCTTCAACGCCATTTCCTGGAACGGTAAGGACGCCCGCGGCGACCGCTTTGCCAACAACACCTACTTCGTAAAGGTCCGGGCCACCACCCTCGACGGCAGGAAAACGGAAAAGACCGAAAAGTTGGTCATCTACAATTAAGGATTGCCCATGCAGCTTTACAACCAACTCAAACGCCAGAAGGAAGAATTCACGCCCCTCAGCCCCGGCAAAGTGAAGATCTATGCCTGCGGGCCCACAGTATATAACTATTTCCACATCGGCAACGCCCGCGCCTTCCTGTTCTTCGACGTCCTGCGCCGCTATTTCGAATTCCGGGGCTATGAGGTCACCTACGTCCAAAACATCACTGACATTGACGACCGGATCATCACTCAGTCCATCGACGAGAAGATCCCTTTCAACGACGTCGCGGCCAAATACACCCAGGCCTTTCTGGAAGACAGCCAGGCGCTTGGGATCAAGCCGCCCACTCATCAGCCCAAGGCCACGGAGGTGATGGAAGACATCATTGCCGCCATCAAGGCCATGGTGGAGAAAGGCTTTGCATATCAAGCGGAGGGAGACGTTTATTTCAACACCGCAGCTTTACCGGAGTATGGACAACTCTCAGGCAAGAAAACGGAAGACCAATTGGCCGGAGCCCGAGTGGCCGAAAACCCGCTGAAACGCAATTCCGCGGATTTCACTCTCTGGAAGCGCAGCAAACCCGGCGAGCCCGTCTGGCAAAGCCCCTGGGGCGAAGGCAGGCCAGGCTGGCACACGGAATGCGTGGTGATGAGCCGCAAATACCTGGGCGAAACCTTCGATATCCATGGCGGCGGGATCGACCTCATCTTCCCCCACCACGAGAATGAACTGGCCCAGGCCCAGGCCTTGTCTGGAAAGCCTTTGGCAAATTACTGGGTCCACAACGGTTTCCTCAATATCGACGGCGAAAAGATGAGCAAGAGCCTGAAGAACTTCTTCACAGCCCGGGACATCCTGCAACAACACAGCGCAGAGGCGGTCCGCTTCTTCTTCCTTTCCAAGCACTACCGTTCCCCGATCGATTTCAACCGCGAGATCATTGAGGAATCCGAACGTGCCGTGACCAATTTCTATTCCGCCCTCAAAGCGATCGGCTATCTGAACATCACCGCGGACCTGGATGATACCCATGCTGCGCAGAAAAAGGCCTTCATCCAGGCCTTGGACGACGATCTCAATACTGCCAAGGCGATCGCCGTGCTCTTCGACCTGAGCCACCAGACCAAGAACGAACAACTGCCCCGTGAGACCAGGGAACAGGCCGCACTGATGCTCGTGCATCTGGGAGAAGTGCTGGGCTTTTTCCAAAACCTGGCTGCCAAGCTGGAATCCACAGTTCCAGACCTCACACGCCAACTCGTTGAAATCGTCATCCAATATCGCCAGGAAGCACGCGCTGCCAAGAACTGGGCCCTATCGGACAAGATCCGCGACGACCTCGCCGCTCTTGGCATCGAGATCAAGGATACGCCCTCAGGCTGCTCCTGGAACCTAAAAGATTAGGAGAAACCATGCCCAACAAAATATCCCGGATCGTTACGGTCCTTATCATAATCCTGCTGCTGCTTGTCGCCGCATTCATCCTGCTACGACTATTCAAACCCGCCACGCTCAACAATCCCGAAAGCATAGTCTACGACGAAGCCGGCCAGAGATTCCTCATCTCCAACAAAGGCAACGGCCAGATCATTAGCTTGGATGAGAGCGGCAAATACCAGCTCTTCCTGAAAGAGGGGCTGACCAACCCCCGCGGCATGAAACTGCTGCCGCCCCTCCTCTATGTGACCGACAATACCGCTGTCCAGGTCATCGACCTCGAAGAAGCCAGGATTATAGACAGCATCACCATCCCCGGCTCCATAATGCTCAACGACATTGAAAGCGACCACCGCGGCCTGCTATATGTTAGCGACTCCCGCAGCGACAGGCTCTACATCGTCGACCCCTCCAGCAAAAGCATCTCCAGCGTCTCTTCCGATCTGATGGCCGGCCCCAACGGAATCGTCTACGACTATCCCCGCCGCCAGATGCTCATTGTTGGACTCAGACAGGCTTCGCCGATCCTGGCATACAACATCGAGAGCGGCGAGTTCAGCGTTTTCCGCACCACCCTCTACGACAGCCTCGACGGGATCGCCATCGACGAACTGGGCAGGATTTATTTCAGTTCCTGGGGCGAAGAGGCCATCTTCATGATCCCCCAAGAACAGAACCGTACACTGCTCTGGCAGGAAAATA
>JAHYIU010000082.1 GCA_019429425.1 Candidatus Syntrophosphaera sp. | reverse complement strand
GGCATGACCGGAACCGCGGTCACGGAAGAAGCCGAGTTCATCGAGATCTATAATCTGCCCGTGATGTCGATCCCCACCAATGTTCCCGTCACGCGCATCGACCACGAGGACGTGATCTACCTCACCAAGAACGAGAAGTACCAAGCCCTGATCAATGAGATCATCTACTGGCACGAGCTGAAGAAACCCGTACTGGTGGGAACCGTGAGCGTTGAAGTATCGGAAACGATCAGCCGCCTGCTCAGGCGCAGGAGCATTGCCCACAACGTTCTCAACGCGCGCCAGCACCAGCGCGAGGCGGAGATCATCACCTCCGCTGGCGAGCCGGGATCGGTGACCATTGCCACTAACATGGCCGGCCGGGGAACCGATATCAAGCTCGGAGCCGGCGTTGTGACCCAAACCAGTGAAAACTATCGCGGGATCAGTTCCTCTCTGACAGATGAGCATCCTTATGGCCTGCCTTTGGACGGTTTGCACGTGATCGGTAGCGAGCGCCATGAAAGCAGGCGCATCGACCGCCAGTTGCGTGGGCGCGCCGGGCGTCAGGGCGATCCGGGCACTTCCCGTTTCTACCTTTCTCTCGAGGATGACCTCATGCGCCTCTTCGGATCGGACCGCATCGCTCCGATGATGATGAAAATGGGCCTCAAACCCGGAGACGCAATCCGCCATCCCTGGATGACCAAAGCGGTGGAACGCGCCCAAAAAAGGGTGGAGGAGCACAACTTTGAGATCCGCAAAAACCTGCTCAAATACGACGAGGTGATGAACCAGCAGCGCGAAGTGATCTATTCCTACCGGCGCAGCGTGCTCAAGGGCTATTCGCTGAAGCCGGAGATCCTGGAGATGATTGAAGAGACGGTGAACAACACCGTGGCCAGTTTCATTCTTCCGGGCACCTATCCTGAGGATTGGGATCTTGAGCGCCTGGCCTTCTGGTTCAGGAACGCGCTCAACGTGGGCATTAATGTCAGCGACCTGGAATCGGACCACCTCAGCGAAGAGCTTTTGAAAAACACCTTGGTGGAACTCGTTCTGCAGGCTTACGAAAAGAAGGAACAGCAGGTCGGCGACGAAGTGCTGCGGGACATTGAGCGCCGCAGCATGCTGGAAGTTGTGGACAATGAATGGCGCGATCACCTGCACGAAATGGACCTGCTCAAGGACGGCGTGCATCTGCGCGCCTACGCGAACAAAGATCCCGTCCTCGAATACAAGCGGGAAAGCTTCGACCTCTTCCAAAGCCTCATCACCCGCATTCAGGAAAATGTGGCCCGCAAGGTCTTCACCACTTACATCCTCTCGCAGGAACAGATGGAGAGCATGCTGAAGGACTCAAAACTCAAGCATGAGGATGTGAACGCTTTCATCCGGGCGCAGGAACTGCAGGTTTCCGGGCAGCAGAACGTAAGCGAGGCGCCCCAGTTTTCCGGGCCCTACCAGGAAAGCGGGGAAAAGCAGCGACCCGTGCGCGTGGCCCGGAAAGTGGGCAGAAACGATCCCTGCCCCTGCGGCAGCGGCAAGAAGTACAAAAAATGCTGCGGCCGCTTTGAAGATGACAATTAGATAAAAAGTTAATAGATAAGGATATGATATGCCCAAAGGCCTGATAATAGTTGAATCGCCTGCCAAGGCAAACACGATCTCCAAATTCTTGCACAACCAATTTGCGGTCAAAGCCTCCATGGGACACATCCGCGACCTGCCCAAACACGCTCTGGGAGTCGACATAGAGCATAATTTCCTTCCGGTATATGAAACCGACAAAGCCAAGGCCAAGGTGATCGGGGAACTCCGCGCCGCGGCCAAAGAGGCGGATTCCGTATACATGGCCAGCGACCACGACCGCGAGGGCGAAGCCATAGCCTGGCATCTGACCAAAGTCCTGGAAAAGGAGCTGGTGGGAAAAAAGGTCTATCGCATAGTCTTCAATGAGATCACTTCCAGCGCGATAAACAAGTCGGTGGAGAACCCCGGTGAAGTGGACATGGCCAAAGTGGATTCCCAACAGGCCCGCCGTGTCCTGGACCGGATCGTGGGTTACAGCGTATCTCCGCTGCTCTGGAAAGTCATTGCCAAGGACCTCAGCGCCGGCCGGGTCCAATCCGTTGCCCTGCGCCTGATCTGCGAGCGGGAGAAGGAAGTAACGGATTTCGTGCCCAGGGAGTTCTGGAAGCTGGAGGCCAATTTCTGGAAAGGGGAACTGCCGCCTTTCAAGGCCAGCCTGGATAAGTGGCAGGGCGAGAAGATCGAGATCCCGGATGAAGCCAAAGCCCTGGAGATCATAGGCGAGATCGGATCTGCCGCAGCCATCTTGAAAGAAGTCAAGCGCGGACCCCGCAAGATCGAGCCCCAGCCGCCTTTCATCACCAGCACCCTGCAGCAGGAAGCCTCCAAGATCCTTGGTTTGCCGACTGAAAAGACGATGAAGATCGCCCAGGAACTGTATGAGGGGATCGACCTGAAGGGCGAACGCACAGGCTTGATCACCTACATGAGGACCGACAGCCTGCGCGTGGCCAAGGAAGCCTTGGAAAACTGCCAGGCCCTGGTCAAGGACCGCTTCGGCAAAGAACTGCTTCATTCCAGCACCCGGGTTTACAAAAACAAGTCCAGCGCCCAGGACGCCCACGAAGCGATCCGGCCCACCGACGCTTTCCACACTCCTGAAAGCATCGCGGCCAGCCTCAGCAAGGACCAGCTTAAGCTGTACACTCTGATCTGGCAGCGCTTCGTCGCCACCCAGATGAAGCCCGTGACCCTGGAGCATACGAGCGTTCAGGTCTCCCTGGGCAAAGCGCGGTTTTCAGCCAGCGGAAACCGGATCCTGGATGAAGGCTTTATGAAGGCCTATCCCCATGTGATGATCATTCCCGGCGAACAGGTCCATCCGGACTACGCCAAAGAGGATGGCCTGGAACACGACGCGCTGGAAAAATCCCAGCATTTCACGACCCCGCCGCCGCGCTATACGGAAGCCTCGCTGATCAAGGAACTCGAAGCCAAGGGCATCGGACGCCCTTCAACTTATTCCTCCATAATCAGCACGATCCGCAAGCGCGCCTACGTCGGCATGGAGAAAAAGAGCTTCTATCCCACGGACCTGGGAACGGACGTCAACCGCTTTCTGGTCGATAAATTCGATAGCATCTTCAATGTCCGGTTCACCGCGCAAATGGAGGACAAACTGGACGAAGTGGAACTGGGCAAGGCGATCTGGCATGAATTGGTGAGAGACTATTACGACGAACTGACCAAGCTGATCAAGGAAGTGGACGTCAAGGCGGAAAAGAAGGCCTTCGTGCAGGAAACCGAGCTTGTCTGCGATGTCTGCCACGAGGGGAAAATGCTCATCAAACGTTCCCGGAGCGGGGAGTTCCTTTCCTGCAGCCGCTTTCCAGCCTGTAAAAACAGCAAAAGCTTCACCAGGGACAAGGACGGCAAAATCGTCATTTCGGTGCCCAAGGCCTTGGAGGAAAAATGCCCCCAATGCGGCAGCCCGCTGATGGAACGGACCGGAAAGTTTGGCGAATTCATAGCCTGCAGCAACTATCCCAAATGCAAATATTCCCGTCCCAAAACCACGGGCATAGCCTGCCCCGAATGCGGCACGGGTGAGATCGTGCAGCGCCGGAACAAAAAGGGCAGCGTTTTCTATTCCTGCACCCGCTACCCCGATTGCAAATGGATCTCCAACGACAAGCCTGTCCCGATACCCTGCCCGGAATGCGGAAATCCCTATCTGGTGGAAAAATCCAGCAAAGCCAGGGGCAATTTCAAACAATGTCCGAAGTGCAAGATCACCATGGAATGACCCGCGTTCCAGCTTGGGACGCCCTGCGCAGCGCCTTTCAGAGCATCCTGAGCCATAAACTGCGCTCCCTTCTCACCCTGACGGGCATCGTGATCGGCGTGCTGGCCGTGGTTTCCATGTTTTCCAGCGTCTATGCCCTGAAAGAGCTCATCAATTCGAACATGCAGGGCATGGGATGGGACTATTCGGTGCTGATCACGGCCGGTCAGCAAGGTTCCATCTTCGGCCCCAGAAGCAGCCAGCGCGTCCTGCGCCGGGCAGCAAAAAGCGTCCGCACCATCGATTACGACGATTATCTGGCGCTGCGGGAGCAGATCCCCCATAAAAGCGCTTATGCCATGATCGAAAGTTCCGCCATCATGCGCCTGGGCAACAAGGACAAGCAGGTCCGCCTGCGCGCCACCGACCCGGAATATTTTGCCAACAAGACCTATCCCATCCAGCGGGGCAGATTCTACAACGGCTATGAGAACGACAAGCTGTTGCCCGTCGCGGTGCTCGGATACCATTTTGCCAAGGAGCAATACGGCTCCGCCGATCCTGTCGGCAAGACCCTGCAGTTGGGCCCGCACCGCCTGCGGATCGTGGGCGTGCTCGCTGACGACCAGCTTTCCAGCGGCAGCGGCATGAACTTCAATTCCTGGGAGCGCAAAGAGGATCTCAGCGCGGTGTATGTCCCCCTCAAATATGGGAGCCAGTATCTGGGCACGAACAAAGGCCTGCACCTGATCTATCTGCAAGCCGCTTCGGAAGAGGAATTCCGCACCCTGAAGACCCAGGCGCGCCAGTTGCTGCTCGCGCGCCACAGCATGTATCCCAATTTCAGCTTCGTGGAAGTGGGCGAACTCATGCTCACGATCACCAAAGAGATCGACAAATACATGGGCAAGTGGAACGTCACCCTGATCGCCATTGCCTCGATATCCCTGATCGTTGGCGGCATCGGGCTGTTCAGCACCCTGCTGATCTCCATCCAGGAACGGATGACGGAGATCGGCGTCCGCAAGAGCGTCGGAGCCACGGAACGCGACATTTTTTTCTACTTCATCCTTGAATCGGTCAGCCTGGCCATGTTGGGAGCGGTTTTGGGCATCATTCTGGCCTCGCTCATCCTGGGCCTGATCGGCCGCGCCATTCATTTCAATCTCTTTCTGCCCGTGCAGGGAGTCCTGCTGGGGCTTTTCTTCGCTTTCCTCGTCGGAGTACTTTCCGGACTCTATCCCGCGATCAAAGCCGCCCGCATCGATCCCATCCAAGCCATCTACTACTTCGAGTAGGGCTGTTTTCCCAAACCAGATCCCCAATCTTGACAGCATAGCTGTTTCCGGAAATGCTGTCCGGATGAGAATCGATACTCGAAAAGCGCCTCCAGCCGGGAGTTTCCTTCCCGGCAGGATGATCCTGCTGCTCTTTCTGCTTTGGATCTGCGGCTCCGGCCTGTCCGCAAACTCCGAGGCAGCCGGTAGGCTCAGCTCCGTTCTGGACAGTCTGGTGGCTGCTCACGGCATGCAGGGTGCCAGCCTGTCCGTCGCGATCTACGCTCCCCGGGACACCAGCCTGGTTTATTCCCACAACGCAGGCGCCCTGCTGGTCCCAGCCTCGCTGCAAAAGCTCTACACGGCCGTGGGCGCCTTGCAGGGGCTGGGCGCGGACCATGTGTTTGAGACCGCTGTCGGCTATCGGGGCAGTATCCAAAACGGTGTTTTGCGAGGCGACCTGGTGGTGCGGGGAGGAGGCGATCCCAGTTGGCTGGAAGCCGTTTATCCCGAAGGCCCGCACAGCGTTTTCGAGCTCTGGGCCGATTCCCTGCTGGCCTTGGGGATAAGGGAGGTCAGAGGCGATCTGGTGGCAGACATAAGCCTTTTTCCCACAGTAATATACAATAGTCAATGGCAGGCCGGCGACAGGCCCTACGGCTATGCTCCCAGCCTCAGCCCCCTTTCCTTCAATGCCAACATGGTGCGCTATGATCTCTTCGCTGCCGACCGATTGGGCAGGCCTGCCCGGATGGCCAACCGCTTTGGCTATGTCTGGCATGAGGCGGAAAACCGGGTGAAAACCACATCCAGACAGGGCGCGGACGTCTGGCTGACTCTGGCCGCGGATCCGCGCAAGATCGCCCTGCATGGCGAATTGGGGTTGGGTGTGAAGGATTTTCTCAACGGCGCGGTGCGCGAGCCGGCGTTTTTTGCCCTGCAGAATATCCGGGCAGCTCTGGCAGGCAGGGGGATCAAGGTCTCCGGTTTCAGCCGGGAGGAGGAAAGGCCTGGCTTAGGGGTTCCTCCGCAGCCTCTTTTCACCTTTCGGTCTGTGCGCCTCGGCCAACTGCTGCCGATCATCCTGAAGGATAGCTCCAATTTCCCCTCTGAGATGCTGCTTCCCGCTCTGGGCGGGGATTATGACGCGGGCCGGGACCGTCTCTCCAGCCTGGCTCGAGAGGTCAAAGGAACCCCGGACCAATTCAGGATCGCCGACGCCTGCGGCCTTTCCCGGCAAAACAAGACCTCGGCCAGCCATTTGGGGATCCTGCTCTGCCATGCCCACAACCAGCCCTGGTTTCCCGTTTTTCAGGGCTCCCTGGCTGTTCCGGGAGAAAAGGGGACCCTGGAGAAACGCCTTAAGGAGCTGCCGGAATACTCGGAGCTATATGCCAAAACCGGCACCATGCGCGGGATCAGCGGCCTGGCTGGTTATCTAAAGGTTTCAGGCGGCCAGGCCTACGCCTTCGCGATCCTGTGCAACGGCGTTCCCAGCCTTGCCGCCGCCAAACAGTGGCAGGATGAGCTGATTTCCGCCCTCGCCTGCTACGGCGGAGATTGATCCGGGCCCTCATCCCATTCGGAACAGTCCCTTTTTCGCTGATATGGGTGTCGGCTCTCGCTTCCGCTATCTCTTCTTAAACCCAGCTTACCCGCCCCCCGTATGTTTCACGCCCGATACCCGCCAAGCGGGCGGTTGCTCGGCGGGATACGTCCAGGAAACCAGGGATCAGAATATCAGGGGGAGATAGCTGGAATCGAGCGAGGAACGAGCATGGACTCCAGCATCACAGCAAGGCGGCAATAATCCTGGAGTCCATGCGGGGCGGTAACAAGGCCTTATGATCAGCAGCTCAAGTCTTAAACCCCGCCCCGCTCGACTCCAGGCTTCTAATCTGCGTAATCCGCGCTTTTTATCTGCGTAGATCCGCGGGACACGCTTGATCCGTTAAATCAGTTCAATCCGTTAAATCCGTCGGGAAAATCGGTGTTCCGATCGGCGCAGCTTTCCCCTTTTTCCCCTTTTCCCCTCTTGCCCTTCTTGCGCAGCTCAACTCTTAACCCCAAAAAAAAGCCCCGGGAAAACCCGGGGCGGTTTATCAGTTATGATTGTTAGGTTACTTGACGATAACCATCTTCTTGGTGGCGTTCACGGTGGAAGTGCTCAGTTTGTAGAAGTAGATGCCGCTTCCGCAGGCATTGCCTCTGCTGTCTTTGCCGTTCCAGGTGATCGTATGGGTGCCTTCGCTGACGCTGATGGTCTTGACGACCTGGCCAAGCACGTTGTAGATGCTGACGGTTCCGTTGTCGCCGGCTTTCACGTTCACTTCGATGGTGGTGCTGCTACCCATCTTGAAGGGGTTGGGATAGGCATTTCTCATCGTTGTGGTTTCGGGAAGAACGGGCGGCACGTTGCCTTCAACGACCACGCTCACAGGACCGTGATAGCTGCTGCTGTTATAGTCAGCGGCTTCCAGCCAGTAGAAATAGGTCTGGCCGATGTTCACTTCGGTGTCGGTGATGCTGTAGCTCTGGGTCGTGCTGGTATTGGTGGCCGGAATGAGGCCGCTGATCGCGACAGAGGAGGCCTGGTCATTGCTGGTGTTGCGATAGACGCGATAACCAGTCATCTGGCTTTCAGTCTGGCTCACCCAGGTGAGCGTCACATACATGTCGGCATTCAGGGCGGCGGTGAAGCTGCTCAGTTCAACCGGTGTGATGCCGGGGCAATCATTGATTCCCAGGAAGTCGGTGAAATAGTTGGTGATGATGTCAACTATTGTCACGCTGGCGGGGATCCAGTTGTCATAGCACATGAAGTCGTTGGGATTGTACTCGATATAGACGCTGTATTCGCCAGGCACGAAGGGCAGGTTGCCCGGGGCGCCGAAGATGTAGGGGGTGAACACGCCGGTGGGCACGCCGTCGATCAGGATCATGGCATTGAGGTCATGCGGATCGTTGAAGGGAGGCATGATCACGCCGGCAATGTATCCGGCACCGGTGTACCAGGCATTGTCAAACGCGTTGAGTTCGAAGGTGAAGCTGGGAGGAGCATCCTCTTCCAGCACGAATTCGATGGTTGCTTCGTAGATGAAGGTTTCCTTCACGGGCACGAGGGTGAACATGTCCGCGGTGACTTCGATCGGATTTACCACCCAGTGCCAGCCGGCAGGAGCGGCTTCGATGGTGTACAAGCCAACCAAATCGGCCACGTCGTCTGAGGTAGCCATGTAGTCGGTGGTGCCGGGGTTGGGGCCGGTTACGGCATAGCCATCGGGACCGGTGACATACAGGTTGTAGATGTACTCGTCAGGCGGGATAATTACAGCCAGGAAGTTGATCGTAGTGTCTTCGACCAGTTCCCCAACGACGATCTCGGTCGGCACGAAGGGATAGTAGCCGGCCATGGTGGCCAGGCTGTAGGTGCCGGCAACGCCGGGATCCCAAGTGTAGGGAGTTACTTGGCCGGTGTCAACGCCGTCCAACCAGATCGCCGCGCCAGCAGGCGTGGAGGTCACTGTCAGGGTATACACGGGAGGAGGCGTAACCAGCACGAATTCGATGGTGGCTTCAAAGACGTAATCAACCTTGGCGCCATTGCTCCTCAGGCCGCTCTTGGCCGGGGGAACCTGGACGAACATGTCGCCAGTGACTTCGATCGGATTCACTAGCCAGTAGGAACCTACAGGCGCGTCTGCGATCGTGTAGAAGCCAACCAGGTCGTTCACTCCGTCATTATTGACGTCGAGAGCTGTGTAATCAGTGACTCCGTCATACGGGCCGGTGACGGCATAGCCGTCGGGACCGTTCACATACAGCATATAGGTGTAGGTGTCCACAATAACGATCTCTTCGGCAGTGAAGTTGATCGTCGTGTCTTCGGTCAGTGCGGGAACGTCGATCGAGGCAGGCAGGAAGGGATAGTAGCCTGGCAGGTCCGCAAGGCTGTAAAGGCCAGCTTCGCCGGGATCGAAGGTGTAGGGAGTGACGAAACCGGTGTCAACGCCGTCTTTAATGATCGCCGCGCCAGCCGGGTCCGAGGTTACCGTGAGGGTGTAGGTGACTGGGCCACCACCCAAAGGAGGGAGAATGAACATATCAGCAGCGGTTCCATATGCTGGATCTCCCCAAGAGGGGACGATAAACACAGGGCCAGTCAGGTCATCAGCGCCGACACTGTCAACATTCCATGTCTTTGAGGAATAAACATCCGGAGTGGTTATGTCAGTGTTGAAAGGTACGCCTGTATCAGAGCGATACCAGATCTCGAACAACAGAGCATCACCACTACCCCAATCATTAGCCCAGGCTGCTTGATCGAATTGTACAATCGGTAGCATGAAAGCGGCTTCGTAACTCACATTGAAATACGGAGAATCAGCTGTTGAATAGCCAAGTCCAGAGGTTACATGAGTAACCTTGAAAAGGTAATGAGGGTCAGTGGTCGGGAATTCCGTGAGAACTGGAGCTGTTCCGTCAGGAAGCTGAATTTCCTGATAGACAGTCCGGGGCTCTGCGGCAATTAACATTCCGATGATTGTTAGGGCAAATAATGACAGGATTAGTAACTTTTTCATTCTTGTCTCCTTTTATTTTGATGTGGATAGGGGGGCTTCAATTGTTCCACGTACTGGCCAATCAGTCTGAACGACCGCATTAACTCTGATAGGGTCGCCTATCGCTACTGTAGTTAATGTGCCCGTCCATACACCCGTAGGAAGCCTATTTGCAATCTGCCAGACTTTGGTGGTGTTGTTATATCTACCTATCGAATTCACTTTCACACCGCCGGTATTTATGTTGTTACCAAGCAAAGAGGCGGTTGTGAGTGAACTTTTATTTAATGGAATAGATAAATAATTTATACCAGTGTATAGGGTCCAAGACGGCATTGTGGCTGGAAGGTCTCCTATGCTGTAAAAGGCAGCGGCTACAGTTGCTGCACCATTAATGCGCACCAAATTACCGTTAGTCAAAGGCCAGGCTGTCCCAGTCCAAACGCCGGTAGGAAGGCGGTTGATAACTTTCCACAAATGTGTGGCGTTATCAAATGCGGCTACAGAAGTAACGGTTCCTGTGGGAAAACTCTGCGCAAACTGAGTAGTGTTAGACCATGAAAATGACATCGGTAGTGCGAGGTAGTTAATCCCAGTCGATGTATTATACTTAACATATCCGACGACTTCGGACGGATCTGATTCGACCGCTGCCAGCATGCCAAAGGCAACCAGGAGCAGCAGCGGCAATATTAATTTTTTCATAACATTCCTCCATGAGAATGATATTCTAACTGTAAAATTTGGTTTTGGCTTTCAAACCCCTGAGGGGCTCGTTAACCGACGTTGGAAAAACTTTCCGGGGGCATGATGCCGGCCGGGTTTGATCTCGAAAGCTTGGGTTTTTCTTTCATCGCACATTACACTCTATAAAAAAAGCTACTTTGTTACGTTTGCAACTCTACGTGGGCGGTAAATCTTGTCAAGAAGAAATTTGGGATTTTTTCATTTTTTTGTGTGAGGCTGTCGATATTCCTGGACGGTCGGCTCCTAACCTCGATATATATCAAGTTGTTAGGCCCGGGGCTGGCATCCGCATATTTTTTAGCGCCGGGGTGGGGAAAAAGGGGGTGATGAGTAACGGTGGGTGGAGGAACTCCGCCAAATCCGTTCAATCAGTTGAATCCGTTGGGGAAAAACCGGATCAATCCGGCGGACCGACCGGTTGAAACCGCTGTTCCGTATAAGACCTTTGCACATAGACTCTCTGGAAAAGGTCTAAAACTAGGGGTAGAACTCCCCCGAAAAATAGTTTACGATATCTGCAAATAATTCTTGACAAATTAGATAGCTATACTTATTGTCACTCCA
>JAHYIU010000081.1 GCA_019429425.1 Candidatus Syntrophosphaera sp. | reverse complement strand
CTTCGAGAGGCTTTCCCTGCAGCAGTTTGAGGATGCGCTGCTCCAGGCTGCTTTGTTTGGCTGATTTATACATGTATTTAAACTCCTAAAATCTGTTTCTGAGCCGGAAGATCAGGTTCGTGGCGCTGCTCACGATGGCGATGGCCATGGCGATCGTCCCTGAGATCAAAAGCACCTTGTAGCCTTGTTCCGAGGCCAGGGCTGTGTTTCCGGCGATATAGGCCCGCATCATGTAATATAGGCTGCTTCCGGGCACGAGGGGAATGATCACGCAGGTCACGAACACGGAAACCGGCGTCTTGAGCAGCCGGGCCACGATCTCCGAATAGCTACATACCAATATAACCGAGCCGAAGATGGAAAACATGAGCGACTTGCTGAAATAGAGGATGATCAGGTAAAAGGCCCAACTCAGTCCACCGCCAAAAGCCAGCCAGAAGATCTTGCGGCCCTTGAGGTTGACGCGGATGGAGAAGCCCAGGATGGAAAGCGCCGCCCAGGCAAACTGCATCAGAGTGAATTGGTCAAAGGGCTTCATCTAAAACCCCCAGAATGCCCAAAGCATCAGCATCACGCCGCTGCCCGTCGCGATGGCGATGGCGATGAACAGGGCTTCCACAGCCCGGGCGGTGCCGGAAACGAGGTCCCCGCTCATGGTGTCGCGGATGGCGTTCACAAAAGCCAGGCCTGGCACCAGCAGCATGATCCCGCCGATGATGATGTTATCCAGCTTGATGCCGGGCACGACGATGTCGATGAGCTTGGCAAAGGTCACCACACCCGCGGCGCCCAGGATATGCAGCAGAAAGTTGTTGATCTGCAGCGTGGCCAATAGTTTGAGGGACAAGCTGACCAGCACCCCGACAATATAGGCAACCCCGAATTCTGCCCAGGATCCGCCAAAAAGAAGGCAGAAACACCCGCTGGTGAGGCCACCGCAGAGGATCGTAAACCATTGGGGCCAGGGCTGTTCGCTATCGATACGAGTCAGCTCGGCGCGAAACTCAGCAGGCGTTATATTGCTGGTCTGCTCGTCATGGATGTTCCGCTCCAGATCGTTGACCAGTCCAGTGACCCGGGTGATCTTGCCCAGATCGATGCGCCGGTTGTCAACCCTTTTGATGCTCGTGCTAACCTGGCCTTCCTCGTCCCTCACAGAGAGGAAAATGCCGGTGGGGGTGACGTAGGATTCGGTGTGCGGATAGCCCGTAACAGAGCAGATCTTGCGCATCATCATTTCCACCCGGTTGGTGGTGGCGCCGCCCTGCAAAAGGATGCGTCCGATCTCCAGGGAAAGCTCCGTGGCTTCCCGGCTGTTCAGATTGGTCATAAGTCTTTCTTCCCGATGTATTTAAGAATCTCTTCTGGCAGGCCGAGGATGCGGGCCACCCTGACAGCGCTGAAGGGCGGGGCCTGGTTCTTCTTCAGGCGCCGGAGGCTGTAATCCATGGCTTCATTGAGCACTTTCAAGCGCTGGGTGGGGCTGATGGGCTTTTGGGACGAGAGTTTGGCGGTATCCAGACCGGCAATGCTGTATTGGGCGAGGCCATCCAGCAGGGCGGGAGCTGTGAAATGGGTCGCGGCAACGCACATGTGGCGCGTCGATGCAAGATGTCTCAACACGGCCGAGGCCAGCAGCTCGCCTTCGGCGGGATTGGTCCCGCGGGCGAACTCGTCCAGCAGGAAGAGGGTATAGCTTTCCTGCTGAAGGACTTCCGTGAATGAGACCACCTCCCTGCCGAAACTACTTAGGTCGGCGCTGGAAGCCGCATTGTCCTGATTGTACCAGATATTCTCAAAGACCGGCAGTTCGGCCTCCGCACAGGGAAGGGGGATGCCCAGCCGGGCCAGCCAGCAGAGTTGGCCGATCGTTTTCAGGATCGTGGTCTTGCCGCCCATGTTCGGGCCGGTGAGCAAAGAGACGGGCTGGTCAAAATCGTAATCCACGCTCTGAAAGCGGCGTCCGATCTCCTCCAGATGAAGCTTGAGAGGCAGGTTCACCGCCGCCTGGATGCGGACGCGTTGTTTCCTTAACAGCTTGGGAACGCAGCAGTTGTAGCTGAGGGCAAAATCCGCCAGCAGGAAGCGCCAGCCTACCTGGGCCACAGCGCTGAGCGCGGAATTCAAGAGGGGCAGCTCGCTCAGGACCTTGCGGGAAAGCTCTTTCAGGACGCGGGTTTCCTCCGCCTCCTGCTTTTGGGCCACCTTGCCCAACTGCCGCTTGAGGTCCAGGCAGAGCTCATCGTCCGCGAGCGTAAAACCATAATTGGCAACGCTTTCGGAGTTCAGAACAAAGAATGGCGAGTGCATGATCCGTTCCGCCAGCGCAGCATCGGACCGGGAGAGAACGAATTCCTCCTTTAGCTGCGGGAGTTGGAGTTCGCGGCTGGCTTCCTGCAGCAGCCTGGCCCGGGCGTGTTTGAGCTTGTCGCCCAGTTCCAGGCGCGTGGCCAGCAGTTCTCCCAGCTTGGGAGAAAAAGCGCCCGATACCCTAAAAGACGGCAAGCCGCTTCCCTCGGGGTCCAGAAGCTGGAAGAGCGGTCCAAGGTCTGGGAGCAAAAACTGGTCCATCCAGCCTTGTTTGCGGCTGAAGCCGTGCAGGTTGCCGTAGTGGTAGAGAAATTCCTTGAGCAGGAAAAACTCATGCAGGGCAAGGGGATACGCGCTTTGCCGGGTAGGCGGGCTAAGCCTGGGCAGATGGGCAAAAAGCTCGCGCAGGGTACGGCGCTGGGCGTCCTGGCCTTTTAGCAGTTCCAACAGCCCAGCCAACCGGGTGTACCTGTCCCTGGCTTCTGAAAACTTGAGGGCCCGGCGCTTGAGTTCGATACTTTTCACCTCGTGGAGAAACTCCCCCGGGGCATCGATCAGATCGAATATCTGTCTCATTCCCAAGGCCTTGCTGATCTGCTCGGACATAAATCTCTTACCTCCCAGGCTGTTTAAAACATCAAAGCTGTGAACTGCCCCCACTGTCAATCTTTTTGTGCGAAAGGCACGTAAATCGTCCCCTCGGAGGTGCTGCGGATCCTTTTGGCATATCGCCGGAAGGCGTCCAGCGGTTCGGGATGCGGGAAGCCCCATTGGTTGCGCGCGGAAGCGGTTATCCACACCTCGTCCGGCCGCACGGCGCGCACGAATTCCCGGCTGCTGGAAGTGCGGCTGCCGTGGTGTCCGGCCTTGAGATAATCCGCTTTGAGCTCTTCCGGATAGTGCAGCAGCAGATGGGCTTCCGCGTCTGTATCCGCGTCCCCGGTAAAGAGATAGCGCTTGTCCTGATAGTCCATCCGGAAGAGCAGCGATGATGCGTTGGAGCTAACGGGAAAGAAAGAGCGATCCGGATGCAGGAACTTGAGTTTGGCCCCTTGGATGGCGAAAGTGACAGTATCCGTCACGCAATGTACGTTGACGCCTTCCAGAAGGCCGGTTTGTTCCCAATCCAGCCATTTGGGGTCACGCATCGTTTCGTCAGTAACGATCAGGTTGCGGAGCTTGTGGGCCGAAGCGAGGTCCTCAAAACCGCCGGAATGGTCGGCATCCAGATGGGTGAGCACCATCCAGTCCAACTTGCCTATCCCTTTGCGCTGCATCCAGGGCAGCAGTTTGCGCGAGGCCCAGCTTCGTTCGGCGTTCCAATGCCTGGGCCCGGTATCCACCAGAAGGTTGGTCCCCTCAGTCAGGCGCACGAGGATGCAATCCGCTGTGCCGGAATTAAATACGTAGATGCCACCCTCTGGGCGGGACTTCAATCCTGGCAAGAAGGCCAGCAGCAGACCCAGACTGGCAAAGGGCAGTATCTGCCAGCGGAACTTCATATTTTTCAAGCAGTTAAGCAGGGCAAATACCAACAGAAAACCACCCAGAAGCTGCCAGCCGTTGATCCAGGTGTTTTCCAGATAGAAAGGCAGCTTGGCCACCCACTCCATCCAGGCCTCAAATATCAGCAGGACAAGGCGATAGCTGCTTACGAAGGCCGCACCGAGGAAGTTTCCGCCGGGCAGGAACAGTACCAGGAAAGAGAGGGTTAAGAGTAAGCCCGACAAGGGGATGCCGATGACGTTGCCCAGAATGCCATTGAGGGAGCCGGTGCCAAAATAAAACAGGGTCAGCGGTAGGATGGATAGGCCCACAATCAGGTTCAGGAACAGCAGGTCCAGAATTCGGCTCAACCTCAGGCGGAGTGAGTCGTTGGGCAACGCCCTTTCCTTGATCCAGGTAATTCTGGGCAAGGCCAGGATGATCACCCCAATGCAGAGGAAGGAAAGCTGCAAGCCTATGTTGAACAATTGGTTGGGACTCACCACTGTGATCACCAGCAGGCTCAGGGCCAGAAGCTGCGCCCCGGCCATGGGAATGCTGCGCCAGCGCGCGATGATCATGATCCCGATCATCAACGCGGCCCTCACCACTGCTGGCGACCAATGGTTCAGCGCGGCATACAGGGCGATCAGCACCAGAAAAACCGCCTCCCCCCAGCGCCGGGGAAGAAATGAATTGAGCAGGACCATGCAGATGGCGTAGACGAACCAGACGTGCAGCCCGCTCACCACGATCAGATGCACCATGCCGCTGCGGGTGAGTTTATCCCGATACATGCCCTTGGCGGAAGTGTCCGATAGCAGCAAAGCCTTGGCGAAACCAGCATCCGCGCCCAGCTTGGCTTCCAAACCTTCCAGCAGCCGCACTCTCCAGGCTGCGATGGGCAGAAAGCGCCCTGCCCGCGGGACTTCGCTGAGATTTTGCCGGACGTAGGCGCGGTGGCGGGCGGTGTAGGTGTCCAGCACCGGATCCTGTTTTCCCGGAAGCACTTCCAGCAGCGCGGAATAGAGCTGCCCGGTCTTCAATTCGCTTTGGCTGAAGAGAGAAAGAGGTTCCCGGATCCGCACCCCGGCCAGTTCTTCCAGCCGGATCTCATAGATCCCCGCCTCCCGGGACAAAAGCTTGGTGACCATGAAGTTGGCATCCTGCTGAATATGGTTTTGGCGCAGGAAAACCTGGTCCAGCGCGGAAGGTTTTTGGTCCGCAACAAAGCGCAAAGCGCCCAGCACGAGGCAAAGCAGCAGGAGGAAAACGGTTCTTTGGGAACGGAGCAGAAAGGCCGAAACTGCCACTCCGGCCGCGAGCGCAAGCCAGAGCAGAAAAGGGACATCCGTCGCCTTGCCCAGACAGATCCCCAGGCACCAAAGCAGCGCCGGGACCAGCAGCGGAGCGGGCAACTTATTCTGCCGCATCTATCTACATACTGTCAACGCCGGTTGAAGAGACCCAGGATCAGGCCCAAAGCCAGGGACCAGAGCGCCGCCAGTCCGATGCGCAGTGGTTCCGCCTGCAGGAAAGTGACCGTGTGGGCGGGGATCCAGAACCAGAGCAGGGAGAGGAAGCTTTTATCCAAACCCTTCCAGTTCATTTTGCGTTCCCCGACGTTATCCAGCAGGCGATGCGCCAGCACCAGGAAGAGGCCGAACTGCAGATTCATAAATGCCGAGATGGCAAAGGCTTTGCCCAGCGTTCCCAGAGTTGGCAGCATGGCGTGCGCCTCCAGATATTCCACGTAGCCGGTGAAGCCTTTGAAAGCATATTTGATCGCTACGGCCAGCAGCGCCCAAACGACCATCTTCCAAGCAGTTTGGCCGAAATTGAAAGGATAGCGGAAACTTTTGCGGATGATCCATTTGGATATGACCTCGCCCAGCGTGCCCAAAATGGCAAACTGGACCATCGCGGAAACGATCGGGGCGGCCTGCACCCAATTCAGATAGAGGCCGGGCAGGGATGACAAGAATTTTGTCATTTATTCTCCTTGTCGCGGGAGCGCAATTTTATCTGCGGATTCCACGGGAAATCCAATGGAATATCTTCCTCCCGGGCAAAGATTTCTGTCAATCAATTTCTTTATGGCTCCCTTTATCAATACGGTGTCAATACGGACTCACTACGGACTTTGTCCGTAATGAGTCCGTATTGACACCGTATTGATAAGGGGGGCGGGAGGTTGAGTAAATACTTAATCAACTGTCAGTCAATAAGTTTGGGCACTTGTACGAAACGACGGAAGAAACGGCCTTGATAATGGTAACGGCATTTATCTGGCCGGTGGCTCTTTCAGGCTCTGTAACTATCACTGGGAGAGTTGCTTGCTCACTCAGCGCCAAAACGCAAGGCCAGAAGCTGGGAGAAGGCGTCATGCCGCCAGGAGCGGTCTCCCCAGACCAGAAAGAGGGGCGGCAGGAACTGGGGTACCTTGTTCAGCAGGCGGCTGTAAACGTAGGTGCCTTGTGCCAAAACATCAGTCGTGGCCTGGAAAAATCGATAGGTCTTGCGGGAACTGAGAATGTGCAGCACCTCGTCCCAGGTATCCGATCCGCTTCGGGTGTGGGAGACATCCTTGCGGAAATAAAAGCGATCCCGGCCCGCGTAGATCCTCTGCCAGGCGCCATCTTCGCCGGGTATCTCCACAAAGCCGGAAGACAGGCCTCCCTCAGGCGCAAAGAAGGCGTAGAGGGGAAAGTGGGCATAATCGGCGCGGCCATATGCACTTACGATCTCGACTTGGGCAACCAGAAGGGGCAGGCCGGGCCGGGAAAGATAATGCTGGCGATAGACCAAACCCTGCAGGGGCTTGAACTTCCCGATGCTGGTGGTGATGGCGATTCCCTCCCAGAGATTGCCCCAATTGTCGCGCAGGCGGGAAAACCCGGCCTGATGCCGCTCCGCCTGCAGATCGATCAGGCTGATCTGTCCGGGGCGAACGGAAAGCCCGCCCAGAAAAGGATTGTAGCTGCCGCGGGGGGCAAAATCGGGATAGCCGCTGGCCAGCCATTCACGCCCAGCCTGGGTGAGGGAAATCAGGCTGGGCAGGCAGGCTTCTTTCGCGGCTGAGAACTGCAGGCATCCGTTGTCCAGACTGATCAGGCCAGACGGGCTGGAGGGCATTGTTTTCTGTTTCAACTCTCCCCGGCTGTGCAGGATAACCTGTTCGCGCAGAGAGGAATAGAGCGGTTGATTCAGTTCGCAGGAGAGTTTTTCCAGAGTAGGTTTGGACGTAAGCGAGAGGATGAATTTACATTCCCGATTTTCATCCGGGCGGGCCAGTTCAGTCAAGCCCAAAACCGCCCCGGAGGAATCTTTCAGGCAGATCTTGCCCGCCAGCACCTGGTCCTGGCGCAGAGTCAGCACCGCCTCGCATGTTTCTCCCACACAGGGGTTTCCGCCGTCCACAACCAGTTCCAGGGTGGGATGGATGGGTTCGGCGGGCAGATGTTGATTGAGGGCCAGATTGCGCACCTGAAGAGCGTTTGGGAACGCGTCCAGAAAGATCCGGAAGGGTCCTGCAGTCTGGTCCTCGCGCCCCGCCACTTCTTTCAGGTCGAGCTCCCAGGCCAGCCACCAGCGGTTGATGCGGACTTTTTCACCGGGCGGCCAGATCATGGCCACGCTGGAGTTTTCCGAACCCGCGAACACCCAGTTGGCATCAGGATCGAGGGGCAGCAGATCGTTGAGTTCCCTGTCCGGCTGGTCGGCTTCCAGGCTTAGGATCCGACCCCCGCTTTGATAGGTGAAACCGGTGCTGTCCAACCCGATCTGGAGCAGTGCCTTCAAGTCCTCTTCCTCCGGGAGTTTGAGAACCCGGAGGCTGTATTCCAAAAGGCCTCCCGGGTAGAGGGTGTAGAGCAGGGCAAACTCGCAGCCAGGCTTGTGTTTGCTGGCAAATCTCATCCGCAGCTGGTTGGCCTGTCCGAGGGCTGAAACCTCGGCTCCGAGGGGATCTTCGGTCTCGAATTCATCGCTATAGGGCAGGCCGATCTGGGGCGGGTTGAGGTTCACGTTGTTGCCCCCTGCGGCTTGGAAGAAAGCCATGTTGCGCTTGTGGTCCTGCCAGACGAACAGAGAATTGGTCCCGTTCAAGAGCTGGAAACGCTCCGTTGTGACCGCCTGGTCGGAAGAGCCGTGCATGGGAAGCATGATAACCGGCTGTTTGGTGAATTCGATCTCCCGTCCCTTTTCCGGCCGGGCTTTGACCCGCACCCGCGGAGCATAGACGCAGGCCGCTTCAGGCCTGAAGGGCAGGGGCAGAATGGCCCGCTCCCCGGCTTCCAGATGGATCCGGTGCTCCGATTCCAGCAGTTTGATCCTCTCCTGCTCCGGAAATGAGATCTCAAAAGAGCAGCTCACGGGGAAATTGTTCTGCAGGTTCAGGTAAATAGTGGATGGGCGCGCCGGAAAATATTCACTCAGTTCTTTGCTGAGATCCAGGTCCAAGGGAAAGTGGATCTTCAGGCCGGTCTTGAGTTCCAGCCTGGCGCCGTTGATCAGGGCCTCGCAGCAGACGCCCTGCATGCTTTCCCATTCGCTGCGTTCCGTGGCAATCGGTTCGATCCGGAAGCGGGAGGAGATCTCTTGCGTACCTTCTATCTCAGCTTGAAAATCCAGGCTGTGCCGCACTTCCGCGTCGTCTTTGCCCTTCAAGGCCAGGCGCAGGGGCTTGCCGCTGAGATTCCTGATCCGGTAGCTGACCGGATAATCGAGGCCAAAAACGGGTTCCGAACCAGCAGGCACAGTTTGAAGCTCGTAATCTTCTGTGGCCAGTGAGAAGATGCCCCGGCCGCGCTTTTCGACAGCGACCCGGAGCCGGTGTCCCTCCTTTTCCCAGACATGGTCATAAAGCTCGAACCCGCTATCCAGCCTGCCGTCGGGAGTCGGCTCCAGCTCGCGTTTGAAGTCAGCGTACCAGTCAAACCATTCGAAATGGGGCTTGAGCAGTTCGCTGTTCAACAAGCCGGGCAGAAAATTCATCAGATGGGTGGTGCCGGATTCCATGCGTTCCCAGAAAAAGCCGCATTTCTTGTACAGCGGCATGGCTTTGAGGTTTCCCGGCCAGGTGAAGAGGTCGATGCGGGCGTAGCCGAGTTCGCTGGCCCGGAGCACGCAACGCCGCACCAGTTCCTTGCCGATTCCCTGTCCGTGGCGCGTGGGCAGCACGTTCAGCATCTCGATGTAAGCCACGCCGCGTTCCTCGCTATAGGCGCAAAGCCTGGCGTAGCCGATCACTTCGGTGCCTTCTACAGCAAGATAAAGGTTCAGATAGGGTGAATTCTGCTGTTCCTGCAGCACCCTGGCTTCGCTGCTGTTCCAAAACCTGCCCATCCAGCCCTCGGCGCTGCGGTTCCACATGTCCGCGATCGCTTTGGCATGGCGGGGTTCGTATTCAACGTAGCTTATCTCGGCCATGCAGCCTCCTCGTATAATGTTTTGGGTGACAGTCAGGTCTGGGAACTCCCGGATAAATATGGCAAAAAAAATGGCTCCGGAAGAGGGATTCGAACCCCCGGCCTAGTGGTTAACAGCCACCCGCTCTACCGCTGAGCTATTCCGGAACGCATAGTTAGGGTAAAATCCCCAGACCCCCTGTTTCTGTCAACAGAAAAAATGGCCGCGACCGGGAAGCGAGATTTGGCGAGTATAGAGTATCAAGTAAAATTGCAAATAGTATCACTTTCGTTGCAAATCGCTGTTTTCGATGAGACCCGAGTTTCAACCTTTTTACAAATCGGTTTCACCCTTTTTGCAAATCCAGGATCAAGGTTTTTGCAAATCGGTTTCAAGGTTTTTGCAAATCCAGTTTCAACCTTTTTGCTAATTCATTAGTTAGTGCTTTGACAGTAATCAAAAAACAGCACAATAAGTCTGAAACAGTTTCTGCTGATAACATAAAAACGTCCCTACCAATTCTTTTAGAAAAAAAGCCCGGGAGTAATCCGGGCTTATGTTTCTCTATCAATCGAGGTTATTTCATCAGCATGACCTTACGAACGTTGGTTTTACCTTCTGAATCCAGCCTGATGAAATAGATGCCTGAGGATACGTTGCGGTTGGTGCCGTCCCTTCCATCCCAAACTATCTTATGATGTCCACGGTCCAGTTCGGTGTTGATCAGGTTTTTTACCTTCTGGCCGCGGATATTATACACGTTGAGCTTGACCCGGGCTTTTTGCGGAACGCTGAATTCTATCGTCGTGGACGGATTAAATGGATTGGGGTAGTTACTGGATATGACCGGCACAGAAGGAACAGGGATGGCGTAAGGTTCCCCGTATCTCAGAGTGCGCAACTGGTCCCAGTGCAAATCGTGGTATGTCTTGAATGTTTGTATATCCGGATACCTGTATTGGGTGTACTTGGTGGTAAGCGGCTTTTTATCATCTTCAAGAGCCGCGAGCTGCAGCACTATCTCCAGGTCAAGCACCGCCAGCAGTGAATCGACTTCACTGGTGGGGTAATCCAGCCGCAACTGGATCAGGTCTATGGCGCTTTGATAGTCCCCGCTGACAATGAACGATTTTGCCAGGTACTCTTCCAGCAATCCGCATAAACTGGGATCCTCAGTTTCGTATTGAAGTACTTTAGCATCGAAGTACACAGTTGGGTCCCAGGTGGGATCGTTGACCAGTTCCGTGAGCCTGTACACCCCATCCGCCGCGCTGGCCAGATGGCGTAGTTCCTGCTCCAGCGGACTATTCAGAATAGCCTTGTATAGCTCCAATGCCTGGTCGTATTGCCCCTGTGATTCCAAACCCAATGCCGTGAAGAACCTGTCGTTTTCAGGGGGTGGCGCGGGCATATTGGGCTCAGGATCATAGGAATCAACATATACATTGTCCGCGTACAGGGGGTCATTTACTGTTACCAGCATATCCTGAAACCAGTTCCGGCTGGCATTGATTTTGTTATGGGGTGTTGGGTAACCAAAGTACTGCGGGTCAAATTCAAAATCAATGGCAGAAGTGCCGGCGCCCTGGTCCAGATGATAGAAATCGTTATGTCCTTTGAATAGTTGTATCCACGCTTCATAGGGCCGTTCGTCAAAGAATTTGATATTGCTTTCCAGGCTGTTCAATACGTTGTTCGCGTTGTCCAGCATATTCAGATTCGACTTCGCGTGGCAGACAATACCGTAAACGGGATAGTTGAAATAGTTCCTTTCCAGCCTGTGGTTGGACCCCCGGCTTTCAATACCGGTATTATACAAGATTTACATTGACAAGCCATAAAACTTGATTATCTTGTCCCATAACTTTGATTAAAAGGAGTGGGACATGGGACGACACAAGCTAAGCATCGATGCAAGCACTTTGGAATCGATAGAG
>JAHYIU010000080.1 GCA_019429425.1 Candidatus Syntrophosphaera sp. | reverse complement strand
ATCCTGAACATGAAAGACAAGCGCCCCGCGGAGAGCAAACTGCTGCTAAATTTCCTGGTGGGAACTCTGGCCACCGCGCTTTACGCCCTGCTCCGGGGAAAACTCAATCCCGCCGGCCTCTTCACCCCCTCCGCCTCGATCGCCTGGGGGATCCTGGGCGCCCTCTACGTGGGCGTTTTCGAGATGGGCTTCACCTTCATCCTCTGGCAAAAAGCCCTGGAAAAAAGCTCCAATACCGCCGCCGTCTCCAACCTCATCTTCCTCACACCCTTCATCTCGCTGGTTTTCATCGCCCTCATCCTCCGCGAAAGCATCCACCCCGCCACCCTCATCGGCCTGTTCATCATCATCGCCAGCAACTTCTGGCAAAAAACTGGGGCCAGAACCCCGTAGCAGCATACTCCGATCCTCAGTTTCTTGGCCTAATTACGGGATTGGTGCTTGCAGAGCTTTGGAAAGCTCTGGCTAGAAAAAACTCAGAGGCAGGGGATTCCGATCCTCCGCATTTTATATCCAGTCATATTTCTTGCTCCGCCCTCCTG
The DNA here is from genome assembly GCA_019429425.1 of Candidatus Syntrophosphaera sp. Lineage (NCBI taxonomy): Bacteria > Pseudomonadati > Candidatus Cloacimonadota > Cloacimonadia (SeqCode) > Cloacimonadales (SeqCode) > Cloacimonadaceae (SeqCode) > Candidatus Syntrophosphaera > Candidatus Syntrophosphaera sp. The sequence goes on along the minus strand of JAHYIU010000080.1, from coordinate 10,718 downwards.
ATCATTACGCTATCAATACGGACTCATTACGGACTTTGTCCGTAATGAGTCCGTATTGACACCGTATTGATAAGGGGAGCCACAGGAGTGCGTATTAAGGAAATGTATGGACATCAATATGTTATGGCACCTGTATGAGCGTAAACCCGCAATATGGTAATTATCGCATAACTATCAATTACTTATGGATCTACATAGAGATAATGCAAAACTGACATGATCAAACCGGGATCTCCAGTTGCTCGCAGCCATCCCTGGACCCCAGGTCCAGCCTGCCCACCCCCACTCCCAGCAGCCTGACATTACGGTTTTCCTCCCAATTGGCGATGAGGAGTTTTTGGGCATACTCGAAGATGACGCTTTTATCGGCTGTGGGCTCCGGCAGATGGCAGGACCGGGTGATGTATTCAAAGTTGTCATACTTGAGCTTAAGCACCAGATTTCTTCCGAGGATGGACTTGAAAGACATGCGGTTGACCAGCCTGTCCACCAGTTCCCGCAATTCGCCAAGCAGTTCTTCGATGTCGCCGAGGTCCTCGTGGAAGGTGCTTTCGCAGCTTACGGACTTGGGCTCGGAATCAATGACCACCTCGCGATCGTCTATGCCCCGCACCACCTGGTAGTAATAGACCCCGGTCTTGCCGAACTGGCGGATCAGTTCCCTGAGCTCGCGGTTGAAAAGATCTTCTCCGTTGAGGATCCCCAGCTTGCGCATCCGGGCTGCCGTGACCCGGCCGATGCCGTGGAATTTTTCGATGGGCAGGGCGAAGAGGATCCGGCTCGCGTTCTCCGGCGTGATTACGCACAATCCGTCCGGCTTGTTGAGTTCAGAGCCGAGTTTGGCCAGGAACTTGTTGAAAGAAACTCCGGCAGAGCAGGTTAGCCTGGTAACGGACAGAATATCAGCCTTGATTTGCCTGGCAATCTGTTCGGCGTCTGGTTCGCCGAGCTTGTTTTCGGTCACGTCCAGATAGGCCTCATCCAGGGACAACGGCTCCACAAGGTCCGTGTAGCAATGAAAGATCCGGCGGATCTGCTCCGAAACCTCTTTATAGAGATGAAAGTGGGAATGCACGAAGATTCCCTCGGGGCAGAGCTTCCAGGCTTGATGCGAACTCATCCCGCTGTGAACACCGAATTTACGCGCTTCGTAGGAACAGGTGGAAACCACCCCCCGGCTGTTGGGAGAACCGCCAACGATCACGCATTTCCCCTTCAAAGCGGGATTTTCCCGGATCTCGATGGCGGCGAAATAGGCGTCCATATCGATGTGGATAATCTTCTTCATGCTTCCAGGCAAGCCGGGGCCGGGCAAAAGTCAAGTGTTTTTTTTCACGGCGATATTATCCGCAAAACAGATGCAGGTACGGGTCAGAATCATTGAGGGGATTTTTTTCTTGACATTATTTTCCGTTCCGGATTTGCTTGTTTTAAATACGAAAAGGGAGGATATCGTGAAAATATCAGGTATCTTTTTCGCCATTGTGATAATCGCCTTCCTGCTGCCATTCATGGTGGTCAGATGCGGTGAACAGGACATTGCCTCGATCTCCGGGCTGAAGATGGCCACCGGCGGCAAGGTCGAGCTCAAGGCCATGGAAGACATGACCAAAGGCCTGGCCGATGCCATGCAAATTGTGGCCCCGGAAGCTGAGGCTGATGGGGAAGCCACGGAAGCTGAGGAAGCCGAGACCCGGCCCATGAAACCAAGTTTTCTGGCCATCATCGCGCTCTTGGCCGCGATCGCCGGATTGGTGACCGCCCTGATCATGGACCAGCGTTCCTTCATCGTGCCCCTGGTGTTGGCTATAATCGGTTTTCTGGCCCTGCTCCTCGTCAGAGGCGGCGTAACCAAGCAGGTGATCGGTTCAGCCGGCGGCGAGTTGGCCGGTTTGATAACCATCAAAATGCAGTTCGGCTATTACCTGGCCCTGTTCAGTTTCCTGGTGGCAGGCATTTTGGCTTTCCTGGCCGGCCGAAAAACTCCCTTGCTGACCCAGGAACAGATATCCAACGTCATCCCGGATAAGATGGAAAACGCCTTTGACAAGGCCAAAGACACCGTGACCCAGGCCGGGACAAGCGTTGCCGGTGCCGTCGGCGGCGCTTACGATAAGCTTAAAGACAAGATCGAAGACGCTGATCTGGACGAGAAATACGGCCACGCTGTCGAAGACGCCAACGAGAAGGTGGAAGAAACCGTCGAGAAGGTCAAAGACACTACCGGCCCGGAAGCAGACAAACCCGAATAGGCAATACACCCGAAAATCATAGATGTTTGAAACGGAGACCTGGCCCGAACAAGCCGGGTCTCCCCCATTTGCAAAGAATCCCTCAGGCAGATGTTGCGAAACGGAATCTTGATGATTGATGCATTGTGCCCGGGGAAAGAACGGAGCTAACCGGAGAACCTGAATGACCGACAAGAATCCGATCTGGAGAGCACGCTGGAAAGTCGTTTGGGGCGGTTTTCTGGTTGCCATGGTCGGAGGCCTTTCCTATTCCTGGGGCGTTTTCGTCGAGCCGATGCAAAGCCAGTTCGGCTGGACCAAAAGCGATGCCACATTGCCCCTCTCGGTGTTCATGGTGGTGTTTGCCGTGATGATGATCCCCGGGGGCAAGCTGCAGGAAAAACTGGGCTTGCGCAAACAGCTCAGGATCGGAGCCCTGCTATTCCTGATCGCCTATCTGCTCAGCGCTTTGGTCCATTTCACCGTCAGTAAATGGTGGCTGGTCTTTTCCTACGGCGTGGTGGGCGGAATCGCTTGCGGGGTCACCTATTCCTGCATCGCGCCGCCGATCCGGCGCTGGTTTCCCGACCATCCGGGCCTGGCCGTTTCGCTGGGTGTCATGGGCTTTGGGCTGGCTTCATTCTTTTTCGCCCCGTTCAAGGCCAAGGTCGCCCTGCCGCTGTTCGGCATCTTCGGAACCTTCATCCTGCTTGCGGTCATAACCTTTGCCGTGCTCTGGTACGCCTCCCGGCTGGTGCGGTTTCCCGACGAAGACTGGTTCACCCACCTCTTCGGAACGATGCACCTCACAGGCCAAACCAGCAGCATCCTGGAGGACGTGCATCCCCGGCAGATGCTGAAGGAAAAACTTTTCTGGTTCACCTGGCTGTCGTTCTTGATGGTGGTCTTCGGCAGCCTGATGATCATCGGGATCCTGCCCTCCTTCGGCAAGGAGGTGTTGAATCTCGATCCGCTGCAAGCCGCAATACCCCTGTCATTCTTCGCCCTGACCAACGGCGTGAGCCGGCCCCTGGCCGGGATCCTGAGCGACAAGATCGGCGCCTTGCAACTGATGGTGATGGTCTATGTGCTGCAGACCGCCGTGTTCCTGATCCTGCCTTTTTACATCAACACCCTGGCCCTGCTCAATCTTGCCGGCATCGTCCTGGGAATTGGCATCGGGGTCACGCTGGCCCTGTTTCCGGTGCTGGCCTCTGAGTTTTTCGGCGTGATGCATCTGGGAGTGAACTATGGCCTGCTCTTTTCCGCCTATGGCTTTGGGGCTTTAGCAATCCCCACCGGGGCTTATCTGCATGGCTTGACCAACAGCTATACGACCCCGCTGCTGCTGGCCGGGGTGATGTCCGGCATCGGGACCCTGCTGCTGGCCTGCATTCTGCTCTTTATTCGGAAAAGGCCGCACTGATCCTAACATCCAGTTGGTTTGTAAAAGGGGCGACCGAAATCGCCCCGCTTACCTCACTATTCAGTAGGAGTTCAAATAACTTCTTGCCTATAGATAATTGAGGATCTTGTTGGCCTTGCCGAGAAAGTTTTTCAGCTCCTCCCCGCTGAAGGCTTTCTGTTCCAGCAGGGAAAGGTCGTGAATGTAGGAGCAGAGGGTTTCCACTTCCTCCTTCCTTCCCGAGGCGTCCAGTTCCAAAATCTTTTTGATCACGGGATTTTCCTGGTTGACCACCAGGGTGTGGAATTTGAGCATGTCCGAGCTTTGGTTGCGCATCACCAGGTCCATGTCGTGCCAGCGGCGCATGTATTCGCTGAAGACGATCATGGAGGGGATGTCCGGAGATTTCAGGCTTTTCACCTCGACCTTGAGCTCCGTGTAGACATGGTCGAAAAGGTCTTTTAACGCTTCCGGGCCAAGTTCCTCCCGCGCGGCGAAGGGAATCTCGTAGGGCTTGATGATGGTCTGTTCGCCTTGCTGGATCAGGTGGGGAGTAAGGACCGTCGCGGCCTTGGGGTGCTTTTTGAGGTATTCGGCATAGCTGTCCTTGCTGAAAGAAGCTTCAAGCGGCTGGTTCAGGGCCTTGTAAAAGATCTCCTTGAGCTTGTCTGAATCGGCCCGGTTTTCCAAGTCGACCAGTTCCTGGTTGTCCTGATTCACCAAAAGATTGTTCAATTCGCTGTCGACGCTCATGAATTCGATGTTTTCCAGCTTGGCTTCCAACTGCTGGTAAAGATGGGTGTCCAGGGGCGAGGTTTGGAAGATGACCTCGATGCCCTGCTCTTTCATCAGGCTGAGGTAGCTGACCTGGGTGTCTTCCCCGGAGGCGTACCAGATCCTACTTTTGCCCTCGGCTGCGTGGTTGCGGGCTTTGTATTCCTCGATAGTCACATAATCGCCGCTGGCGGATTTGAAGATCACCATGTCCTGCATCGCAGTGAAGAAATCATCCTCTTTCAGCAGGCCGAACTTGATGAAGGTATTGATGTCCTCCCAGTATTGCTCATACTTCTTGCGGTCGGACTTGAATGTCTCGGCAAAGTGGTCGGCCACCTTTTTGACAATGTATTTGCTGATCTTTTGCACCTGGGCGTCATTCTGCAAAAAGCTGCGTGAAACATTGAGCGGAATTTCCGGAATGTCGATCCCGCCTTTGAGCAGCAGCAGGAATTCCGGGATCAAATCCTCGAGGTTGTCCGCGACAAACACGTTGTTGCAGAAGAGTTTCACCTGTCCCTTGAAGAACTCCGGCTCATTGCGGAGTTTGGGGAAATAGAGGATACCGCGCAGGTTGAAGGGGAAATCCACATTGAGGTGGATCCAGAACACCGGATCGTGATAATCGTGCCAGACATTCTTGTAAAACTCGATGTATTCCTCATCAGTGACATCCATGGGCTTGCGGTTCCAGAGCGCTTCCTGCTGGTTGACCTGTTTGTCCTTGAACATGATCGGCCAGCTCATGAAATTGCAATAGCGTTCCAGGATCTCCCTCACTTTGCTTTCTTCGGCATATTCCCCGGAGTCTTCATTGAGGTAAACCGTGATCGTGGTCCCGATCTCGGCGCGCTTTCCGGCCTTCATTTTGTATTCAGTGCTGCCGTCACACTCCCAAAAGGCCGGAACGCTGTCTGGAGCGCTGGAAAGCGAATCTATCGTCACCTTCTCCGCGACCATGAAGCTGGAATAGAAGCCCAAGCCAAAGTGGCCAATTATATTGCTCTGGACGTCCTTGAACTTTGAGATGAACTCCTCAGCGCCGGAAAAGGCGATCTGATTGATGTATTTTTTTATCTCATCGGCACTCATGCCGATGCCGGTGTCGGAGACCTCGATCGTACGCTTTTTCGCGTCCAGCTTGACCTCGATCTTCATGTCCTCAGCCTTGAAACCCGGATCGGCATACCTGCGCTTGTTGATCGCGTCCACCGCGTTGGAGATAAGTTCCCGCAGGAAGATGTCATGCTGCGAGTAAAGCCATTTCTTGATGATGGGAAAGATGTTCTCGGTGTGGATGCTGAGAGAACCTTTCTCGGTCTTCTTTTCAGTTTTGTTATCGGGCATTGTTTTCTCCTTGTTTGATGCACATCTATGGTATAAGATACGCGTAGCGGGAAATTTGTCAAGATAAATTGGCAATCATGGCTTGGGACTGCTAATTTAACTCCCCGCATTCTGTGGCCCCAGCGGTGCCTCCACAGCTGACAAATGAATTTGCATCCAGCGCCAAGGCGTTTAGATTATGGGTACTACAACTATCAGGAGAATTGAAATGATCAAGGAATTGGATAATACAAACTTTGACGCTGAGATAGCCAATGGTACCGTGCTGGTGGATTTCTGGGCCGCATGGTGCGGTCCCTGCAGGATGATCGCGCCCACCATCGATCAATTGGCCAGGGAAAATCCTGAGATTAAATTCGCCAAACTGAACGTGGATGAGCATCCCGAAGTGGCTTCCAAACACGGAGTAATGAGCATTCCCACCCTGCTGTTCTTTGTCGATGGCGTCCTGAAAGACACCACGATCGGAGTGGTCCCCAAAGCTGTGCTGGAAAAAAAACTGGAAGCCCTGAAAGCTTGAAGCCGAACACCGAACTTCACATCCGGTACAAAATTTGAAACGGAATGACCTCACCAACAGGATAGAGTACATCCTGTTCCGCTTCGTGCTTTGGAAGCTGAGGCTTATCCCCTACACCTGGGGAAAATGGCTGATCACCTCCTTGTTCCTGTGGATAGGCTACGGCCTTGGCATTAGGCGCAAGACTGCCGACCTCCATCTGCGCATGGTCTATCCGGACATGAAGGCCGCCGAGCGCAAAGCCTTGCTGAAGAAGATCTACTACAATATGGGACTCACCAGTGCTGAGATCTATCTGCTCAAGGAAGAAAAACTGATCGCCAACACCAGCATTAGTGGAAAACCCCATGTGCACAAAGCGCTATCCTTGGGCAGGGGCGCGATCCTGGCCACTGCCCATCTGGGAAATTGGGAGGCAGCCCGGCTTTTGCCTTTGTTCTCGATACCCCTCTCGGTTGTGGTCAAGAAACAGCACAATCCCTATTTTGACGCCTACAATGCTGCCATCCGCATCCGCCAGGGAGTGTCTTTGATCGACTTTCGCCGCGGCTTGCGGGACATCCTGACCCATTTGAACAAGAATGAAATGGTGGCCATCCTGGCGGACCAGAATGCCGGCAGTTCCGGTCTGGTGCTCGATTTCATGGGCTACCCGGCCTCCCATTACAAAGGCGTGGCCAAGATCTCGCTGCGTTACAAGGTGCCCATCGTGCCGGGTTTTGCCATTCGCACCAAAGAAGGCGGGATCAAGATCTCCTTTGAGACGATGATCTATCATCCGGAACTGGATGACACAGAAGAAAACTACGCTTTCATCCTCAAGAAACTGAACGCCATCATCGAAGAGCAGATCAACCGTTACCCGGAACAGTGGTTTTGGGTCCATAAACGCTGGAAAGCGACCGGCGCGATGAGATCCGGCCGCTCAGATCCGGATTGACGCCCCTTTGGCCCCCGGACCAAGTGGTGGGAGTATCCAACCCCTCTCCGGCCAATGTTGCGGATCAGCGAAAGTTTTGAGTTGACAATCCAGGCCGCTGTGTAATAAGGGATTTACAACCTGTTGGGAGACCGAGATGTTTATAGACCATAGATATGAGGTGCTGGAAAGCCTTGGCTCCGGTTCCTGGGCAAATGTATACAAGGTCCGTGACGTTAGATCGGACAGCATCTATACCCTGAAACTCTTTCAATACCTCTCTTCGGAGGAGCTTTACAAGCACTTCAAGCCACGGGACATGCACCATATCACCAAGATCGAGCATCCCAATCTCAACCATGTTGTGGATTTCGGCCATGTTGGCGACCATATCTATTTCATCAGCGAGTTCTTTGATGGCGTGGGCCTGAACAACTTCCGCTTCTCCAAGTCCAGGGTCAACCAACTGTACAGCATCATCGTCCAGATCTGCTATGCATTGAACGCCTTACACACTCAAAACATAATGCATAAGGACCTCAAGCCTGAGAACATACTTTATAAAGCACATGGTAACACATTGGATGTCAAGCTTATAGACTATGGCTTTTCCCGGCTTGAGCTTGACAAGGACACCCAATATGTGTCTGGCACATTGCCTTATATTGCTCCGGAGATATACTTGGGCAAACCGGTGGGCTTTTCCAGCGATTTCTATTCGTTGGGCGTATTGATCTATCGCTTGACGACAGGCAGTTTCCCTTTCACCTTGGAGCAGATAAACGCGCTGCGCAGCGGCAGCCAGCAGTATTTCATCCCCATCTTCCCTTCAGAATTGAACCCCAACATCCCCCTCCAACTGGAAAAACTATGTTTGCGCCTGTTGGAGCGCAATCCCGACAACCGGTTCCAGAGCAGCGAAGAGATCATCAATTACATCAACCGCACCTCAGGCCGGGAGTATCAGTTTTCGGTATCCTGGTCCCTGGTCAATTCAATGCAGTTCAACAGCTATACCGTGCGGGAAAACATCGCGGCTGAGATACTGGACTATCTGCCCCAGGTCGAATCCGGCAACGGCAAGATCATCTCTGTGGTTGGGGGTGAAGGCCTGGGCAAAGACAGCATCCTTTCCCTCTTCCGTTATCACATCCTGCGCGGGTCCTATTTCATTTTTGATTACAACTGCACCCGCACCGAGCATGAGGCTTTTTTCGCCCTAATCAAAGAATATCTGCAATCGCTCACTCCGGAAGAGATCGAACATGACCATTCGCTGAACAAGATCTCTGAGAAGATGCGGCGTTATTTGTTCATGTCCGAGCAGGCTGCCAAGGGCCTCACTCAGACCCAGGAAGACCTGAGGGCGGATTTTGAATTTGCCAAAGCCCTGTTGATCGAGCTTTCGGTCCGCAAGCCGGTGATCTTCATCGTCAGGAACATCCAACACGTTCACCGCTATACGATTGATTTCATCAATTTCATCTCGGAAGCGGTGGTCAAGCACCGGATCATGGTGTTGATGAGCTGCACCGAATTCAACAAGGTGAGCCAGATCGACCACACCATCCTGATCAACATCCCCATGTTCGAGCCCGGCGAAACCTTATCCTATATCCGCAAACTCATGAACACAGAAGTACCCGAGGATTTTTGCCTTCTGGTTCACAAACGCTCGTCGGGCAATCCATATTTCGTAAGGGAGATTTTGATCGACCTCACCCTGAGGAAAAAGATTGTCTTTGACACCGAATTCAGTTATCCGGCCAACCTTGATGAATACACTCTGCCCAGCCGCCTGGTCCACTCCATCTATTCCAGAATGAGCCATCTCACCGCGTCCAGTTACAAGCAGCTGCAAAAGCTGGCCGTTGTGCAGACTCCCATCTCCAGGGACCTGATCCGCTATATCTGCAAAGTGCCCGACAATGAGCTCTACAGCCTGCTCAACGAGGGAAAATACAACGAGATCCTTGAAAAAAGCGGAAATCACTATCATTTTACCTTCCCTGAAGCCAAGGATAGGTTTTTCTTGGAATGTTCGGCCAAACAGCAGAAACTGGTGTCATTGAGGGTGATCAAATACTATCAAGGTAAAAAACTGACCGATCAGCAAACCTGCAAGGGAATCATCAGCAATGCCCGTATCGCAGGTGATGCGCTAATTGAGCGTAGCTATCTGCTGCTTCTGGTTGAGCTGCTGCTTGAGGATTACTCTCAGGAGAAGGCCTATGCAGCGCTTGCCGAGGCTTTGAATATCGATTTCCGGCCTGACCTGAACATAAGTTTGGAAGAGAAAACCAAAGATCTGCTGCTATTCCACCAACTGACAGAAACTACGGGCTCCTTTGCCACGGCGGAATTAATCTGGAATAATCAGCGCGAAATACCTGAGAACTTTGCCAAACACCTACTGCTGGGAACCTTGAAATTACTGTCTGAGGATTTAAAAAACGCTCTCAAGCATTTCTTGAAAGCCGAGACCCTGGCCTCAAATACTGAAGATAAGGTCAGCGCCATCCTCTATCAGGCCAGGATCCATTCTTATTCCTCCCTTCCTAAGATGAAAATCTGCCTAGACAAGGTCGCGGCCGAAGAACTACCTCTGGCCCTGAGGATCGGTTACATAAACTTATTGGCACTATATCACTTCCGCAACAAGGACCATGACCCGGCTATCAGAACTGTGGAGGAGTTCATATCCCAGCTGCCGCCCAACCAGGATTCCGAGATCATGATCAGGCTCGCTTCCCTGCATAACGAATTGGGCGAATTCTACAGCGTGCAGAAAAATGTTACGGAAGCTGACGAGCATTTTGGCATTGCCCTGAGCATCTGGAAAAGGTACAACATCAGGCGCCATCTGGGCTGGATCCACAATAACATCTCAGACCTTTACCTCAAACAGGGGTTCACGGTGTTGGCAGAAAAACATTCCGAGCAAGCGCTGCGGTATTCCCTGGCCAAAGAGCAGATCCTTTCTCAGGCCCGGGCTTTGCTCAATCAGGGGGAAGGAAAGATCAAGATGGGCGAGTTTGAGGAAGCGGAACATAAGCTGTTGGAGGCCAGAGACCTGATTTTGCAGATCGACGCTAAAAGCTATCTTGATTCGGTGAAAAGAAACCTGGCGCTGGCCAAGAGCAAGATCATCGGCTTCGGCCACTATTACAAATTCATTACCGACAACGAGCCCAAACTGATTGAAGGGTCCGTTCCGGAGATCAATCCGCTGGTCAAGACCTATTTCTACTATCTTAGCGAGATGCACAACCCCAAAAAGCTGCGGCGTTTAATCAGAAAAAACGCACAAATTGATTTCGCTCTGAGCCACGAACAGGAATTCTACCACAATGTCCTCAGCCTCCTGGCCATTTCGGAAAAGGACTTTGAAACGGCCTTGAAAGAGCTTAAACTGGCCATGCAATTCGCCGGCGAGATCAACAACCACTATGCCATGGCCGTGTTCAACGTTTTACAGGTAGTTTGCCATTATGGCCTGCAGGACTATGCCCGGGCCCG
>JAHYIU010000079.1 GCA_019429425.1 Candidatus Syntrophosphaera sp. | reverse complement strand
ATAGTGACAAAATAGTGGGGAATCCAGGGACTTTTCATCGATCGGGACGATGAATCTCCGGATGTTGTAGATAACTTTCCGAATCATGCCCTGTCATGCCAGTATAAAGCAATTACGCAAAGGTCTTTTTTTGCCTGTCCCCTGTTTCTTTGCCCATCCTTCCTATCTTACCTCGCACTTGAGCAGGATACCGTTTCCCTTTCATGAGCTTACGCCGCAGCCACATTCACCCAACACATCCCGAATGATATTGGGAATGTATTGCCCGAGTATTGGACCGCCATAGCAGCCGGGAAAGTGCTATCATTAAATGACACCCAAAGCTTCAAAACGATATCACGGGTCACAGAGTTCTAAAAAAAACTGAGGGCATTTCCGTTGTTTGGCCCAACGGCTGTCACGATTTGACATTTCTGGTGTCACTTTATACACTTCTTAGCAGTCCTCTTTCTCAAGCAAAATAATAGGCAGATTATTTTACTTGACAGTATGGTGTAAAACAAATTTACAGTCCTTCTGTCAAGCGTTAGCTTAAGTGAGGAAGATATGCCGGATAGATTGTATCCGAAAATGCACAGTTTTGTTACTGAACGCTTTGCCCTGAACAAAGTGTTGAACGTGCTGCAAGATCCTTCCAGCAGCCATCTGGTGGAGATAACGGGAAAATCAGGGTCGGGTAAGTCATATCTGGTCAATCCTCTGCTCGAGGCCTTGCAGAAATCTTATGAAACGGTTAATTTCTTCACACCCCACCCCCTGTATTTCAATCAGTTCAAACAGGTTTTGCAGCTTCTTTGCGACATCGAGGATGAGACACTGTCAGAGCTCCTGAGGGAAAACCAGAAACAATTTCGCACCGGACGGAAATACGATTTTTTCTATTTTCTGACCGAGCAGCTAAACCAGAAAAAACTCCTGCAACCGCGCGCCCTGATCATCGAGGACGGCGACGTTTTGGACCAATACACCAGGGATTATCTGCAATACCTGGTCCAATACGCGGAGGATTGCGGCATCCAGATAGTATTCTTCTCCCAGAAACGCCTCTTCGCTTTTTCCCATGTTGAATACATTCCCGCCCTGAGCACCGACGAACTGCAGAAACTGGTGCATCTGAACTTTCCGGAAGCCGAGCTTGGTTATGTGAAGGAAAGCGAGATCCTGCACAAGATCACAGATGGCAATCTGGTGATCGTGGAGAAGATCCTGTTTGAGATGCTCTCGCGCAAACCGAAGGCGGAATTTGACCTCAGCCCTTATCTGGATAAAACTTTCGACCCCGTCCAGATCTACCAGGAATTGGTCTCAGGCCTTTCCCAAAGCCAGAAGGAATTGCTGTTCAGCATGTTCATGCTGAATGGCAGCTTTGACGAGGAACACGCCAAAGCGCTCGGCCTTGGCAAAGGTTTCAAGAAAGACCTTGATTATCTGCATTCATCGGGATTGGCGTCGTGTATCAGATCGCAATGCGTCGTGCAGAAAAAGGGGTCCTACTACGCCTGGCTGCAAAACAATCCCAGCCTCTACGCGTCTGAACTGGGACAAAATATTCTGGAGCATCTGGCTCACCAGGGACTGCATCAGCAGGTCCAGGTGAAAATGCTGATGCAGGTAAAAAAATACGAGGCCAAGATGTTTGAGGACCTGGTTTCAGAATTGGAATTGCTCAGCGACAACAACAACCTTCTGGAGCTCTATCAATACCAACTGAAGCACACCAAGAAACCGGCCTCCCTGCTTCAAACCCACAAAAAAACCGGCATTGCCTACGCGGGCATGAACAAAAAAGACGAGGCTGTGAACCACTTCCGCCAATGCCTGCACCTCAGCACGGAAAAGTCCCTCCCCTCAGAGGAAATTGTCTATCTGCTGGCCAACAACCTTTTTGCAGTGAACTCGGTCGCCTTCGCGCTGGAGATCATCAAAAAGTATACTCCGGCATCGATGGATCCGTATTGGAAGGTCAAGATCATGCTGTTAAAGGCCGACATTCTGGCCGAAGCTGAGGATTATGCTGAGGCTTTCAAAGTTCTTGAAGAAGTGGTGGGCTTTGTCGCGGGGATCGAGGACAAGCAGAAACGCTATCTGATCCAGGGCGAGGCCAAAAAGATCAAAGGCAAGATCCATTATTACATCAATGAGTGGGACCAAGCGGAGCTCGCTTTCAAAGAGGCCGAGACATTTTACAACATGGCCAAGGACCATATCGGGCTGGCCGCGATCTACAACAATCTGGCCGTGCTCTATATGTTCCAGGGAGATTGGGACAAGAGCGAGCAGTTTTTCCTCAGCAGCCTCAATCTCGAGCAAGAGCACTACAATCTGAACGGAATCTCGGTGTGTTACAACAATCTGGGCGGTTTGATGGATGACAAGGGCGATCCGCAGCGTTCTCTGATGTATCTCGAGGAAGCCCTCAAGATCCAGAAAATGCTGAACGAACCTTACAATATCACCAACATCTACAACAACATCGGCGTAACCTGGATGGACCACAGCGAGTTCGACAAAGCCGAGGACGCCCTGACAAAATCCCTGCAGACCGCCATCGACTTTGGCTTTTTCCGCAATTCCATCGCCTCCCTAAATAACCTCGGCGCGCTCTATTTCAAAAAGGGGGATTGGAACAGATCGATCTCCTACTATGAACAGGCCATCAAAAAGAGCGAGGACAGCAATTTCAACGAAGGCCTGCTGCGCTCGTTCAACAATCTGGGCGAGGTTTACGAGAAGCAGAATGAACTGAACCTGGCCTACGACCTCTATTTCAAGGGCCTGGAACTCCTTCCCACCGTCAGTGACGAATATATCAAAGCCGAACTATACGGAAACCTGGGCAGCCTGCTCACCAAACTGCACAAATTCAAAGAAGCCTATTCCTACCTCGTTGAAAGCCTGGATTTTTTCAAATCCATCAACGCCCGGGACAAGATCATCGAAGGCTTCCAAAAACAGGCCTATTATTTCATCTTGACCCGCAACTACGAAAGCGCGGATTATTACCTGAACCAGGCCCTGAAATTGGCAACAGAACAGAACCACCGCTTCGAGATCGGCAAAACCCACTACCTGCGCGCGATCCTGGAAAGGAAGAACCTGGAATCTGCCAAACAAAACCTGCACGAAGCCATAGAGCTGTTCGTGGAAACTGACAACAATTACGAGCTATCCCTGGCAAACTACGAATTGGCAGAGGTGCTGTTCGACCTCCAGGAATGGGAAAACGCCCTTCAGATCCTCAAAAACAACAAAAAGATCATCCAACAGTTCAGTTCGATCAAACTCCTCGAACAGAACGACATTCTGATGCAAAAGATCTCGCGCGAATACTCCGTCCAGATGAAGGATGTCAAATTCGAGGAAAACCTGCTGAACCAGTTCTATGAGATCACCCAGAAGCTGAACACGATCACCGACCTGGATGTCCTGATCGAGCAATCCCTATCCAGTTTGGTGGAGATCTCTGAAGCCGACGGAGGGATCTTGTGTCTGCACGGAAGTGGAACAGTTCCGGATTCCTGGGATTACAAGCTGTTCAGTAACTTTAGCAGCGATGACAAGTACTATGACAAGTTCATGAACCTCTGCGCCCAGGTGTATCAATCAAATACCCTGGAAAACTACAAGCAGCCACATTTCGCGCCAGCCTACAACAATATTGTGGTGCTGCCTCTTTCGATCCGCAAGGACGCGCTGGGCGTGGTTTTGCTCTTCAGCAAGAGCGGGTCCCACTATTTCTCGGAACGGATCATCAACCTGCTGAGCGCGCTTTCCAACCAGGCGATCGTGATCATTGAGAACATTCGATCCGCCAGCCTGGAAAAGACCCACGCCATCATCCGCGAACAGCTCAATGCTGGAAACCTCTATGCCAATATCATCGGTACCAGCCCTGAAATGCTGAAGATCTTCGACATCATCGAAAAGGTGAAGGACACGCCCACGACCGTGCTTTTGGAAGGGCCCAGCGGAACGGGCAAGGAACTGATCGCCAGGGCTTTGCATTACAGCAGCAACCGGCGCAACAAGGCCTTCGTGGCCCAATATTGCGGAGCTTTGCCGGAAACCCTTTTGGAAAGCGAGCTGTTCGGCCACGTCAAAGGTTCCTTCACCGGTGCCGCCTACGACAAAAAAGGCTTGTTCGAGATCGCGGACGGCGGCACTTTCTTCCTCGATGAGATCGCCGACATCAGCCAAAGCACGCAGGCAAAACTGCTCCGTTTCCTGCAGGAAGGAGAGATCAAGCGAGTTGGTGCCACCAAGACGGAAAAGGTGAATGTTCGCGTGGTCTGCGCCACCAACGTTTCCCTGGAGGAAAAAGTTAAATCCGGGGATTTCAGGCTGGACCTCTATTATCGGCTGAATGTGATCCGGATCGAAGTTCCGCCCCTCAAGAGCAGGGTCGGCGACATACCCCTGCTGGCCATCCATTTCCTTGATAAATACAACAATCGTATGAATAAAAAAGTGCAGGGGTTCTCCGATGAATCCATGAAAACCCTTGAACAATACGATTGGCCAGGCAACGTACGCCAGCTCGAGAACGAGATCGAACGGGCGGTCACTTTTGTGGAAAACGGCTCCTTCATCAAGAGTTCCGATCTCTCCGACGAAGTGCGCAGCTTCATCGAAAACAAGAAGACCGTCACCATACTTTCCCAACGCAAAACACTCAAGGACGCCATGGAAGAGCTGGAACGCAAGATGATCCTGGAGACGATGGAAACGCATGATTGGAACCAGACCAAGGCGGCGAGGGAACTGGGGATTTCGCGCCAGGGCTTGATCCAGAAACTCAAACGCTACAACCTCTATAAGGAAGAAGATTAAACAGGGCATTCAATGGATAGTCAAAACACACCGCCACTCAGAAACAGCCTAAATTTCGTCGCGATCGATATCGAAACCACCGGCCTGGATTTTGCGACCTCGGAGATCATCGAACTCGCCGCCATCCGTTTCAGGGCCGGCAAAGCAAGCGAGAGCTTCTCGACCCTGGTCAGGCCACACAAAGGCATGCCCAAGTTCATTGAATTCCTCACCCACATCTCTCCCGAAGACCTGAATGGAGCGCCGGAGCTGAAGACTGCTCTGAAAGGATTCTTCGAGTTTGTGGGCGATGACGTTCTGGTGGGCCACAATATCAGTTTCGACACGGGTTTCATCAACCACCATTCAGCCCTGTCCGGCAGTCCCGTCCTCGAAAGGCCGGCTTGGGACACGGCGGAGATCTCACGTGTTTATTTTCCCTATACCTCGGACCATAAACTCGGCACTCTGGTCAAACATTTTGGCCTGGAACTGGAAAACGCCCATCGCGCCGCTGCCGATGCGACCGCGACCGGCCAGTTGCTGGTGGCCATGAGTGAGTTTATCCTCGGGCATTATCCGTTGCTGGTCAACGCCCGCCTGCTCGATCTGAGCAAACAGGCCCAATTGGCCAATACTTTGTACCACTATCTGCACGGCATCGTCGAGTATCAGCGCCGCTACGCCTTGATCGGGAAAAAACCCCAGCCGCCGGACGTCGCCAAGCCCAATGTGATCGAACATCAGGTTCCCGGCGTGGCCACTGTTAACATTGACAAGGTGTTTACTGCCGATGGGCTGCTTTCCGAACTGTTCCCCAATTTTGAGTTCCGGTCCGGGCAGTTGGAGATGGCCAGGGAGGTCGATTCCTGTTTCAGGGCCAGTAAACATCTGGCCGTGGAAGCCGGTACCGGAGTGGGAAAGTCCTTTGCCTACCTGGTACCCGCCATTGCCTTTTCCAATCAGAAAAAAACCAAGGTCGTGGTTTCCACCAATACCAAAAACCTGCAGGAACAGCTCTTCTACAAGGATCTGCCCCAGCTCAAGGAAATGCTGCCTCTGCCCTTCAAGGCCACACTTGTCAAAGGGCGGGAAAACTACGTTTGCGAGCGCCGCTGGGAGGAATTCCTGATGGAGCAGACCAGAGGAATAAGCCCTTACGAAGCCCAGGCGCTGCTCTATCTCTTTATCTGGAAATACCTTACCAAATCGGGTGATGTTTCCGAAAATTCCTCATTTGACCGCAACCGGTTTAGCATCGCCTGGCGCAAGATCTGTTCCGACCGCTACATGTGCATGGGCAGAAAGTGCCCCCACGCGGGAAAATGCTACGTCATGTCCTTGCGCAAGCACATCGAAAACTCCTCCGTGGTCATCACCAACCATTCACTGCTGCTGGCGGACCTGCAGATGGAGAACACAACCCTGGGCGAATACAGCTACCTGGTGGTTGATGAAGCCCACAATCTGACGGCCACGGCTACCAGGAATCTCGGTTTCGAGCTCAGTTTTGCCGACCTCAACAACCTATTCAACCAGCTTTCGTATTCGTATCGGAAGAAAAACACGGGTTTCCTGCACCAACTGGAGACGACCATCTCTAAAAGCATTGTCACCCAAGGCGGCAAAGACCATGCTTCCCTGATCTGCAAGAACCTGTCGGAACAGGTCGCCGCGCTGCGCAAGATCATTCTGGACCTCTTCACCGAAGCGTCCCAACGCTGCCAGGACGCCGATTCATACGGCAAACTGAGAATCAAATCCCCCGAAGACCTGCCCCGCCTCTACACTCTGATCGGCGCGCTGGCAACAGCTTGGAAGGAGTTTCAAAAACAGCTCCAGGCCCTGGCCAATGTCTTTTCCTCATTCAACAGCAAGCAGGTCCCCAATTACGACAATCTTACAGAAACTCTGAATTCCTATGTGATGCGTTGCCTGGAAACTGAAAACAGCATTCTCAACGTGGAAAACCCCGATCTGGAAAACTATGCTCTCTGGATCGAAAACAGCTACCGCACTGATAGCAAAAATCCCTCTTCCTCACTCTGTTACGCCCCGGTCGATGTGTCCACCCACCTGAATAAAATGCTTTACGAAGTTGTGCCCAGCATTGTCTTCACTTCCGCGACCCTGGCCTTGCGCGGTTCCTTCAAGTATTTCTTCGGACAAAGCGGCCTGAGCCTCGTCCCGCCTGAGCATATCGCCACCGCGATCGTGGATTCCCCATTCGATTATGATACCCAATCACGTCTGATGGTGGGAAGCTTCCTGCCCGAGCACAAGGACCGCTTTTTCATCAACCAGGCCCTGGGCTGCGTGGAACAGCTGATAACTACCACCAACGTGGGCACAATGATCCTCTTCACCAGTTATCGCGACCTGAACAGCGTTTACGACCATCTCAGCGAAACCCTCTATCACAGCAAGCGTCCCTTTTTCGCCCAGGGCAAGGCAAGCAGCCGTAGCTCCATGCTCGAGGAATTCAAGCGCAACAAGAATGCCGTCCTGCTGGGCACAAATTCTTTTTGGGAGGGGGTGGACATCCAAGGTGACTCGCTCTCCCTGCTGATCCTGTTCAAACTGCCCTTCCAAGTCCCTTCCGAGCCTGTCGTCGAAGCTCTGATCGACAAACTCGACCGCGAAAACAAGGATTCCTTCATGCACTTCATGCTGCCCAACGCGTTGCTCAAACTGCGCCAGGGCTTCGGCCGCCTGATCCGCAGCAAGACCGACAGGGGCATCGTGCTGATCATGGATTCCCGGGTCTCCAACAAGCGCTACGGGGAATACTTCAAACAGGTTCTGCCGGCAAAATGCCTGGAAATGAAGAGCGAATTGGAACTCCTCAGCGAGGTCAGCCGTTTCTTCAATATGTCCTGAGGAGGCCGATATCCTTCGCGATACGATCAAATCGAGCTTTCCAGAACTGATAGAGCGGGGCGCCATCCGGTTTGGCGAGCCCCTCAAAGAGCACTGCAGCTTCCAGATCGGCGGGCCTGCAGAAGTGTTTTGCATACCGAAAACCATAACAGAACTTATTTCATTATTGATATTTAGCATATCCAATAGGATAAATTACTTCATACTTGGCAGGGGATCTAATTTATTGATAAGCGATAAGGGTGTACCAGGACTTGTGGTCAATACCCTTAACCTCAACAAGATCAGCCGGGATGAGAACTGCCTCAGCGCTTTTTGCGGAGCGGGTTTGAAAGATTTATGCGAGTATGCCCAGCAGCAAGGTTTGGCAGGCCTGGAATTCGCCTCCGGAATCCCCGGAAGCGTGGGTGGGGCTGTGTTTATGAACGCCGGGGCCTATGGCGGTGAGATCAAGAATGTGCTGTATTGCAGCAAATACCTGATCCCGGACCTGGCCAGCCTGCAATCAAAAGAAGCGGTCAAGCATTTGCGTGCGGAGCAGCATGAGTTTGCCTATCGCTCCAGTGTCTTCCAGCGCAGTGGTTTCATCCATCTGAGCAGTGTATTCCGCCTCCAAAACGATGCTCCCGAACTGATCGGGGAACGCATGCGGGACCTGGATAAACAGCGCTGGGGCAAGCAACCGATGGACCTCCCCAGCGGCGGTTCGGTCTTCAAACGGCCGGAAGGGCATTTCACTGGAAAACTGGTGGATGATTGCGGCCTGCGGGGATTTCAGATCGGCGGCGCGGCCGTCTCTGAAAAACACTGCGGTTTCATCGTCAACCTGGGTGGAGCGACCGCGGCAGACGTCCTGGCCGTGATCCGCCATGTTCAAGACAAGGTCTTTGAACGCTTTGGCGTCAGGCTCGAAACCGAGCTCCGTTTCCTCGGCCAGGAATGAAAAAGCCTGTCTCCCAATATCTTCTGCCAACCCTCTTTCTGCTTGCGGTACTGCTGGCCTGGCAGATCACGGGCTCAAGAGCCGTTATTGCCTTTTGGGTCCTGCCTACTCCACTTGAAGTATTGTCAGTGTTCAAAGAGCAGTCTGGTCTGATCTGGCATCATCTGAAGCCGACGCTTTGGGCAAGCGTCAGCGGGCTGTTTCTGGCCACCGTATTAGGTGTGCTGACCGCCATAATGATGCACAGTTCGAAGCTCATCAAACAGATCTTCTATCCCTATCTGGTTGTTTCCCAGACGGTTCCGATCATAGCCGTGGCCCCGCTCATCATCCTCTGGTTCGGTTACGGAATCTCCGCCAAGGTCTTCGTTGTCGTCCTGGTCTGCTTCTTTCCCATTGCCCTCGGCCTTTTTGACGGATTGAGACAGGTCTCCGTGGAACGGGTCCGGCTACTGAGATCGATGGGGGCCAGCGAAGCCAAGATCTACCGCCTGCTCAAGATTCCCGCCGCCCTTCCGAACTTCTTCACTGGCCTGAAATTGGGCGCCACCTACAGCGTGATGGGAGCGGTGATCGGAGAATGGCTGGGTGGGAACGCCGGCTTGGGGATCTACCTGACCCGATCCACCAGATCGTTCCGCACCGCCCATGTTTTTGCCGCGATCCTGGTGATCATCCTGCTCAGCATGCTGATGTTCGGGATCGTGTCCTTGCTGGACAGGATCCTCTTAAGCTGGCACTATAAGAAAATGGAGGATTACGAAGACACCGCCCAAAGTTCCTAAACTACATACCCTTCATAAATTTGACCAGTCCGCCTCTTATCTGTCTCTCGTTAAGTTCCCGCCCGGCGGGCGGTTGGTCAGGCAGTGATTAATGAGTGACAAGTGAGTCGGGCTTCAGGGCCATAAAAACGGGATCTCACCACTTCCAGGGCAGCAGATAATCCTTTATTTCCTCATTGTAATAGCGGTCTGTCATGGTGGCGATGAAATCCCGGACCTGTTCCGCCGGTGAAAATCCCTCCCGGTATTCCGGAACCTTGTGATCCAGGAAATGCTTGAAGGTCTTGGATTCGCTGTTCCCTTTCCTGATATCCTCCAGGTATTTTGAAAACATCATGCCCATGGTGCGGT
Source organism: Candidatus Syntrophosphaera sp. (assembly GCA_019429425.1). Lineage (NCBI taxonomy): Bacteria > Pseudomonadati > Candidatus Cloacimonadota > Cloacimonadia (SeqCode) > Cloacimonadales (SeqCode) > Cloacimonadaceae (SeqCode) > Candidatus Syntrophosphaera > Candidatus Syntrophosphaera sp. The sequence goes on along the minus strand of JAHYIU010000079.1, from coordinate 1,704 downwards.
AGATTATCTTGTTGGATTGCTTGACGTTGTCATCGGTGTAGATGTGCCGGTAGTTGAATTTCTTCAGTTCCAGCAGGTAGTGGGAGACCTCGTCGTCGAAGGCGATCCAGTCTTGTTCATAGCTGTTCACGATCACGCTCTTGATCAGGGTCTCGATTATCTGGCTGTTTGTATTGCCCAGTTTTTCCGTCACATCCTCCGGGAGTTCTTCCCGCTTGAGGATATTGTAGCGGATGGCGTCCTCAATGTCCTGGCCGATATAGGCAATCGTGTCGGTGATCCGCACCACGCAGCCTTCCAGAGTGGAGGGCATCCAATCCAAACTCCCGCCGCTCTTTTTGGCCTTGATGTATTCCTGGATCCGCTCTTCTGTCTTGTCTCTTTCAGGTTTCAAAACGGTGTTGTGGACCTCCCCATCATGGGAGATGATCCCATCCCGCACCGGGAAAGTGAGATTCAGGCCCCTGCCCTTGCTGGATATGTGATCCACGATGTGCAGGGATTCGATGTTATGGTGGAAATGTCCGATCCCGTGGTCCACACAAGCGTTTGAGAGCGCTTTCTCTCCGTCGTGGCCGAAGGGGGCGTGCCCCAGATCGTGCCCAAGGGCGATGGCTTCGATCAGTTCCGTGTTCAGGCCCAGGTATTTGCCGATGGTGCGCGAGATCTGGGAAACATAAGCGATGTGAAGGTTGCGGTTGGTCATCTCCTCGTCAATGAGGTTGGTGAAGGAAAAAACCTGCGTCTTGCCATGATAGCGCCGGTATGCCCCGCTATAGAGGATCCTGTCGCGGTCGACGGCAAACTTGGTGCGCATGTCGTCTTCGATCTCGATTTTGATCCGCTGAGCCCTGTTGTCGGTATAAGCCCTGGAACTAAGGTTGCACTCCGATTTCTTCTTTATCTCAGTAAATATGGCATTCAGTTTATCTTTCATATCAACTCCCATGGGATATAAGGATATATTAACTGGTTCTGCTGGCTGGACAAATTCGCATTAACCCGATAACCATAGAAAAAGGCGTCAGCGATGGCGGCGACCTACTCTCCCACACAGTTGCCCATGCAGTACCATCGGCGCGAGCGGGCTTAACTACTGTGTTCGGGATGGGAACAGGTGTGGCCCCGCTGCTATGACCACCATCGCTGACGCCTTGTTTCGTGTAAAGGTGCAAGCGTGGAATCGTGAAACAAGATCCTGAAACTGCGCCACCAAGCCTGCGCCTGGTTGCACGCTTCCACATTTTCACGTCTTCACGCTCTCGTCAGAGAAGGTTCCGCGGCTCGAGATCGTATATAACGCACAAGAAAATAAAGGCGAAAGCCAATCGAGTTATTAGTATCACTCGGCTGAACGCGTTGCCGCGCTTACACCTGTGACCTATCAAGGTTGTCGTCTCCAACCTCTCTGTTGGGAAATCTTATCTTGGAGTTGGCTTCCCGCTTAGATGCTTTCAGCGGTTATCCTCACCGAACGTGGCTACCCGGCAATGCAATTGGCATCACAACCGGTACACCAGAGGTTCGTCCACACCGGTCCTCTCGTACTAAATGCAGATCTCCTCAAATTTCCTGCGCCCACGAAGGATAGGGACCGAACTGTCTCACGACGTTCTGAACCCAGCTCGCGTAACTCTTTAATCGGCGAACAGCCGAACCCTTGGGACCTTCTTCAGCCCCAGGATGAGTTGAGCCGACATCGAG
>JAHYIU010000078.1 GCA_019429425.1 Candidatus Syntrophosphaera sp. | reverse complement strand
TTCAGGCCGATGGTCACGCCGTTGGGGAGGGGCTGGCAAAAGTTAATGTTGTCGTAGGAGGCCAGCCCGCCGTAGAGAAAGGCATGCATGGCCGACAATTCCGATTCCCGGATCTGTGCGATCCCGGCGGGATTCCAATAGATCGCGGAGCCATCGTTGGCCAAGGCGGCAAAGGCACCGCCCATGCCCAGGGGGCGGACACCCGCACCGATCATCATGAAATCCCCGGCATAACGGCCGGCGGCCAGTGGCAGAACAAGGGCCAGAGTGGCTAAGAGAGATAGCAGTTTAATATTCATAACATCCTCTATTTGAGAATCGCCATTTTCATTGTTTTTTCGATCTTCTGATTGCCTTTGCTGGCAATGATCTTATAGAAATACACGCCATTGGCCAGGGGATAGCCGAAGTCGTCCTTGCAATCCCAGCCGTAAACCGTGCGCGGATATTCGTGGTAGCCCACTCCGGTGGGCAGGTTGTCGAAAGTTTTTGCCAGTCTTCCTGCTACGGTGTAGACCTTGATAGTGACCTTGTCCGCGTCGTCGGTTAGCACATAGGTGAACCGGGTCCGACCGTCATTTTTGGGGTCGATCGCGTGGCCGGTCACGGGGTTGGGGTAATTGGCGAAATTGCGCACTTCGAAGGTTTCGTTCACCACAAACTGGATCTCGCGGGTGTTGAAATTGCCGTTCACGTCTTTGCAATCGACCACCAGGGTGTAATTTCCCCGGCTGAGGTTGATCTGGTATTTGATGGGGATCCGGTTGACATTGTCCGTATTGATGGAGGTCACGTAATCGCCAGGCGAGACCTGGCTGCCGTTCAGATAGAGCTGGATCGTGTTATCGAAGACGTCGATCCCGTTGGCATCGCTCAAAATGAGGGATAGGGTCCCGGTGCCGGAGATATAGCCGCCCACGGTGAATTCCTGGTCTTGGACGTTTATGTCGATGGAGGGCCGGATCCGGTCCGCATTGCGGTAGATGGTGTAGATGCCCTGCCGGCGCACTTCAAAAACGACCAGGTCGTTGGCGCTGGAGATGTTTCCCCCCTGCAGGATCCACTTGCTACCGCGGGCGTCCCAGCGATAGATCTTGTATGAGTTTTCAGATTCCAGGCTTTGTGTTTCGGTGTCCGCGGCGCTGTAGTAAAAGGTAAGCTTGAACCTTTTGTTGTTGATCAGGGTGTCGGTCGAATCAACCAGGGCGGGATTGAGCGACCTGATCTCATAGGCATTTGAGGGGATCGCGGTGGGCAGGGAATCGAATGAGCGCAGCTTGATGGCGCTGATGTCCGGCTGGTTGTTGGCCATTAGTTCGCCCAGGCTGGTAATGGAGAAAAAGGCGCTCTGTTCAGCGGGCACGAGCCCCTGGGGAATCTCGCAGGCCAGATTGTTGTCCAGGCTGCTGATAGTCGCCCCGGCGTCGTTTACCGCGTGGTAGTTGAAGCCTGCCACCAAGTTGATCTGGTTGTTCGTGGTGTAGTCGATATGCCATTCAGAGAAGGAGTTGCTCCAGTTCACCCGCGCCTGGAAAGTGATGTTTCCAGGGGCCAGCCCATCTAGGGAAATCGTCTCCCAGCGTTCTTCGTTGATTTCCAGGGGTGCCAGGTCCTGAGTGCTGAACAGAGTTTGCGCGCCTCCTTGGGGCTGGGTGTACAGCCTCAGGTCCGTGGTGATGGAGGCCGCGTTGCCGATGTTTTTCACCAAAACCTCGATGTAGGGACCTGAGTCACCCACCTCCAGCCTGATATCTCCCAGAAGCAGGTCCGGCCCCCGGGTCACGTGTCTGGAGACGAAGGATTCGATCGTTCCGTCGGCCGTGGTGACGGAATATTTGTAGCTGACTTCCTGGCCGGTATTCTGGCGAGGCATCATCTGGGTGGTGATCCAGGCATTGTCGATATCCGTATAGGGGGTCATAGGCAAAGAGAGCCAAAGGGGATTCTGGGCGTCGATGTTCCTCGTGTAATAGCAGGTCATGGAACTGACCTCGGAATTGCTGAACACTCTGGCCACGAAACGGACGGAATCAGCCCAGGTGGGGCTGGCTGGAAGTGTGGCGTGGTGCATCACCGCGGCGTTGCCCACCCCGAAGAAGTTCCGGCCCACATATTCATTGCTGGGAGAATATCCCGCCACATAGATCGTCCTCAGGTATGGCGGATTGTCAGTGGTGGGGATGATGTAATTGGCATCGAAATTTCCGTTAATGACCGGCAGGTCGTAGGGGATGTTACTCACTATCTCATTGGCTTTCATGATGTACAGCCGGGCCGCGATCACATCCGGAGGGAACTGCGCGTACACCCGCAGCGTGTCTCCCGGCTGGAGAAGGTAACTCTGTGCCGTGACAGGGATGTCGCCGACTGGCTTCAGGGTTTTGATCAGTGCGTCTCCCAGCAGCGCGGCCGCGTTGGTGAGGGCGTAGCGGGCCTGGGGAAGGGGATTGGTGGTGTAAAATCTGGCCAGGGTAAATTGGTATGCTTCGCCCAGGGTGGCGAAATCGTGCTTGAAGAGCGCTTCCGTGAAGGCCAGCCCCCAGAGCTCGTCCTGATACATGTAGCCAAGGCCGCTGAAGCCCAGGGTCGCGATCGCCCCTTTGTTTGGCTGCATCACGAGGACCTCGCCGATGCTGTTGATCCCGTTCGTATCGAAGGAGGAGGCATAGCAGGCAAGGCTGAGGACGATGGGGTAGGCCTGGTTATTGAGCGTGGCCACGTCGTTGTAGTTGAAGAGGTTGTAGTCCGCCCAGATCCTGCCTCCGCCGTGGCCGATGAAGTGCAGGTACTGTGTGCCCGAATTGATGGCGTCCTTGAGGTCGAAGGTGCCGCCGAAGTATTCAGGGCTTACGGTTTGGGTGGAGGTATAAACCCTCGTAACCCGCGAGTCTTGGGGCATGTTCTTCCTGCGGATCCGTTCAGATTGCTGGGCAAAGAGGTCAGTGGCGTCGGTTAATCTTCCGCCGGAGCTGATGGTCAGATGGCTGTTCCAGAGCCTGTTGGTGAGCAGGTTGTTGCGGTAGTGGGCTGCCTTGTTGGCGAAATCCAGGACGTGCTCGACCTTCCAGGCATTGATGCGGGATACCGAGATATCCGGCACCAGGTCGGTGCCCACGATCGTGGCATACCAGCCGTCGCTGGCGGTGGCCCCCTCTTCGGAGGTCCAGGTTTTTTTCACCGGCACCAGCGCGTATTGGCGGGCCGGGCTGTTGTCCCTCTCGTCGTTGATCCCCTCTCCCAGGAGCACCACATGGGTCAGTTGGGGCGAGGACCAGTTGTTGTAGGCATAGGTGAAGAACTCTTTCAGGGATTCGGCGGAGCGGATCCCGTGGTTGAACTCGTCGAAGATGTCCTGGTAATCGACCCTGGCCACGACGTTGTTGCTTGCCTCCCAGGTGCTTACAAGCAGGTCTCCGCCTTCCGAATGGATGAAATCACGTCTTCCGACGATGATCACATTCGCGGCATTGGCAGGATTTTTCAGGTCTGATGGGATGTTCAGGCGCATTTCTTTGGGCAGGGATTTCATGTTCTCGGTCACGGCGTAGTACTTGACCTCGGTGGAAGCGACGCTGTCCTGAATGGTGACCGTCCAGGGCGCCACGCCTTCGATGTTGAAGGGTTCGATCTGGCAGCTGTTGAAGATAGAGGAGCCTATCTTATAGACGGAGATCTGGTTGTTGCTGAATCCCTCCACCTGGAATTGGTAAAGGCCCGCAGGCCGGTTCGAGGGTTTGGAGAATTTGATGAAATCTTCGTCGGTCTTGTATTCCCGCCAATAGGTGAGTTCCAGGTAATCCAGCATCACGTGCTCGTTATAGCCCGAGACCGTGTTTCCGGAAAGGCTGATGTACATGTAGTTGGTGCCGTGCATGAAATAGGAATTGGCAATGTTGCCCTGGTTTTCAAAGATCTTTTCGGTTTGGCCGGACCAGGTGTGGTTGTTGATCATGGCCTGATTGATGCGCACGGTTGCCTCGTGGTCCAACTGGTTCGATCCCGCGTAGGTTAGCCCGAAGAGGGACACCCTGGCATGGGCGTATTGGATCGCGCTATCCAGCGGATATTGCAACTGGAAGGGAATGATGTCCAGGTTGGGGGCTTGGATCCTTCTCCAGAACCAGGTATCCTCGCGATAGTAGTTGGGATTGTAGTTCCAGCAATTGCCCAGCTTGTCGGAAACCAGTTGTTCCTCAAAATGGACCGTTTGCTCATAGGCAGCGGGAACGATGTACAGGAAGGGATCGGATTCGATCAAACCGCCGTTCTCCACTGCCATCCGCGCTCCCAATCCGCTCTTCAAATAGAGGGTGTATACGTTTTCCGCGGTATAGTCATCTGAATAGCCCTCATCCCCGTAATGCCTGTCTCCGTAGAATTCAAAGAAGTCCTGGGGGTCGAAGCTGCCGTCCGATTCGCCCTGGAAATGGATGGGGACGGAGCCGTACTCGTCCCGCAGTTCAAGATAGCGGGGATCGACCGTGCTTGGTTCCCAGGCCATGCCGACTCCCAGGGAATCGGCCATGAGGTTGATGAAATCGTTCAAATGGGCATAGCTAACCTTGTAGATGCCCTCTTTGTCCACGATCAGTTGGATCTCGTTGACCAGCGAGGTCCCGTTCTTGGGGGATTCGTAGCTTTCCGCGCGGCTCTTGGGCAGCCTCCAGCCCTTGGAACTGGCGTTGTTCAGGAAAAACGCGTCCCCGGCCTGGTCGATGGGATTTTCGCTTAGCTGCCAGTTCGGCGTGGCCCCCTTGCTGCCGTGGATCTGGATCTGGACGGTGAATTTGGTGTTCACCACCAGTTCCTTTTCCGCGGCACGGTATTGGAAGGGGTAGAGGTGCAGAGGCACGAAGTTGCGGTCGCCGATGAAAGCGGTTTCCCCCACCTGGGCGATCTGCGCAGGATAGGCCTGGTTGCTGCGGTAGGCTGAGGTATCCTGGTGGAAGACGTAGTCAACTTCGTCGTTCTCCAGGACCCTTTTATAGACTGGCTTGAGGTTGATGTTTTTGAGGACGGTGCTTCTCACTCCGGTCACTTGGGCCGTGGCCCATCCGTCGATGGGAATGGCGATCGCCTCGCTGAAGACACGGAGCTCCGGAAAGCCCTCCCGGGCATGGATCGCGCCGTCGTCCGAGGAAATGTATTGCCAGGTGCTACCCTTGATCAGTTCATGTCCGATCTCGTATTCGGGCAGCGTGAATTCCACCACCAGTTGGTCCGCCGTCTGGCTGAGGACGTTGAAGGTTGCCCCGAACAGGATCAGGGGGAGCAGGGCCAGGCCTGCCAGGATCGCTGATTTCATTAATACTCCGCCTTCAAAGTGTGTTGTTCCGCCGCGAGATGTCGCCTCGGAAGGTCTTGCCTGAAAATTTAACCGCGTCGAGGTCCTGATACACCTTCCGGCGGGCTGCTTCGATGTCATTGCCCAGCGCCACCAGGGAAAGCACCCTGCCGCCGCCGGTCACCAGATTTCCGTCTATTTCGCCCACTCCGCTGAAGTAGATCCTGCCGCCCAAGCGCGGGCTGATGCTGATCGAATGGCCTTTGACGAAACTGCCGGGATAGCCTTGGGAGGCCAGCACCACGCAGATCGCGCTTTGCCCGCTCCACTTGAGCTGGAGCTTGTCCACCCAGCCTTCCGTTATGGCAGAACAGACTTCGCGCAGCGGTGTCAGGAGCAGGGGCAGCAATGCCTGGGCCTCGGGATCTCCCAATCGGCAGTTGAATTCCAAAACCTTCGGACCCGATGAGGTGATCATCAGGCCGCAGTAGAGCCAGCCGCGATAGGGGCATCCTTCGGCACGCAGGGCAGCCAGGATGGGGGAGACGATCTGCCCTTCGATCTGATTTCGCCAGGGTTCGGCTTCCGGCACGGGACAGAATGCCCCCATGCCGCCCGTGTTGGGGCCCGTGTCGCCTTCACCGAGTTGTTTGTGGTCCTGAGCGAAGGGCGTGGTCTGAAAACTGGTCCCGTCCGTCACCACGAACAGCGAAACTTCCCAGCCCCGCAGATATTCCTCCACCACTATCCCGCAGTCCGGGCCGATGTTCTTGGCAAAGCCGGCTACTGCCTTGCAGGCCTCATCCACGTCTCCGGCGATGACCACCCCCTTGCCCGCGGCCAAACCGTCAGCTTTGACCACGAGGGGAAACTTTCCCTGGCCGCGAATGTATTCCAGCGCGGAAGGGTGATCGGAAAAGGAGGCATAAGTTGCGGTGGGGATGGAGTGTTTGGCCATCAGGGCCTTGGCAAAGATCTTGCTCGTCTCGAGCCGTGCCGCGGCCTGGCTGGGCCCGACGCAGGGGATGCCGTGCTCGCTCAGTCTGTCCGCCAAACCCTCTGCCAGCGGTTTTTCCGGGCCAATGAAGACCAGGCCGGGCTGCTCGCGCTGGCACCAATCCAGGATCTCGGTATTTGATCTGAGCGGCAAACAGGGAAATTCCCTGGCCAGGCCGGCGTTTCCCGGCGCCAGGAAGATGTCCGCGGCTGCTTCGTGTTGGGCAAAGGCGTCCGCGATCGCGTGTTCCCGGCCGCCTCCGCCTATGATCAGGATTTTCAAATCATGGTTCCTTGCATGTTTTGGATTAAGTGCAGGATGGCAAATTCAGCAGCCTTGTGCCGGATCTGTTCCCGGTCGCCGCTGAAGATTTGCGTCAAACTCCACACCTTGTGTAAAACTGAAAATCCATAACAAACGGTTCCGACCGGTTTTTGAATGGTTCCTCCATCCGGACCAGCCACTCCGGTTACCGAAATGGCTGTCTGGGATTCTGTCAAGTCTTTTATTCCCGAAACCATCTCCAGCGCGCTTTCCTCGCTGACCGCGCCATGCTCCGCCAGGGTTGACGGGCTCACTTTCAGGACCCTCTGCTTGGCCGCGTTGGAATAGGCGACGACGCCACCCAGGAAGACATCCGAGGCCCCGGGCGGATCCGTGAGCATTTTCTGAAGCAAGCCTCCGGTGCAGGATTCCGCGACCGAGACGCTGAACCCTTTGGCGCGCAGCAGACCGTGCAAAGTGCCCGCGGGCGTGTCTTCGTCTCTGCCCCAGAAATGGTTTCCGAGCAAGGGCAGGCAGTGCGCGACCGCCTTGTCAATGGCCTCGGGGTCGCTGCCGTAGAAGCGCAGGTCCACCCTTCCGGTTTGGGGCAGCCAGGCCAGATTTGCCTCCGCGGGGAAGCGGAAGCCGCTCAGAAGCTCGGCCAAAGCGGATTCGGAGATGTTGAAGGTGTGCAGGGTCTTTTGGATTACCGGAGTTCCGCCGTGTTTGCCAGCCAGGATCCGTTTGGCATGGGAATCGAACACATATTTCATCTCCAAAGGCACGCCGGCAAAGGCGAAAAAGGATTTATTCCCGCTCGAGTAATACAATCCCGGGGCTGTGCCGCGTTGATTGGACAAGGCAACGAAACCTTTGGGGATCAGCGCTTGGTTGCGGTTGATCTCTGGCGTGGGCAAATTTCGTGCCGCGAAGCGTGACTGCACCTGTTTCCAGACCTTCTGGTCAAACTCCAGTTCCGCCCCGAAGAATTCCGCGATCACGCTCTTGGTGATGTCATCCGCCGTGGGCCCGAGCCCGCCGGTGCTGATTACGACCTCGCAGCTTGCCCAGCACTGCTGGAGGGCCCTTCTGATCGCTTCCGGCTCATCTTTGACCGTGAGCGAAAATTCCACCGCCAGCCCCAATCCGGCCAGTTCAGATGCCAGCCAGGCCAGATTCGTATTCAGGGTCCGCCCCAGCAGGATCTCGTTGCCGATGGTGATGATGGCGCTTCTGGGCATGGGTTTAGTAGGATTTGGCAAAGATCACGCGCCGGTTTGAGGCTTTGCCGCAGCAGATGCAGGACCCGGATTCGGCTTCAGCGCCGAAGGGGATGCAGCGGACCGTAACCTTCAGGTCGTCCTTGATCTTTTCTTCGCAGGCCGTGTCCCCGCACCAGTGTGAAAAGGCAAAGCCGCCGTGGATCTCCGGCTGGGCGGCGTTTTTGGGTGTAAAGAAGGCTTGGAACGCGTCTTTGCCGTCGATTCGGACGATGTTCTCGTCCCGGAATTTGAGGGCCTTGGCCAGGATGCAGCTTTGCATGTCGGAAAGTGTCGCGAGAGCTTGTTCAACCAGATTTTCCACCGGTACGGATTCCTTTTCCCGCGGCTCTTTGTCCCGGCGCGCCAGCATAACCGTGTTGGCGGCCACGTCCCGGGGGCCGATCTCGATGCGCAGCGGGATGCCTTTTTTGATCCAGTGCCAGTTGCGTTCGCTGGAGGTGAGGTCGCGGTCGTCCAGTTCCGTATAGACGCGGACTCCGTCAAATTCTTTGTGTTTGAAGGATTCTTCGATCCTGGCGGCCAGCGCCATCACGTCCCTGTACTCGGCCTCGTCCCTGTAGATCGGGATGATGGCAATATGGGAAGGCGCGATTTTCGGGGGCAGCACCAGGCCGTTGTCGTCGCTGTGGGCCATGATCAGGGCCCCGATCAGGCGGGTGGAGACGCCCCAGGAGGTCGTCCAGGCATATTCGAATTCGCCTGCGCGGCTCTGGAAGCGGATGTTTGAGGACTTGGCAAAGTTTTGTCCCAGGAAATGCGAGGTCCCGGATTGCAGCGCCTTACGGTCCTGCATCATGGCTTCGATGCAGTAGGTGTTCACGGCGCCGGGGAATTTCTCGCTTTCGGTCTTTTCGCCCTTGAACACGGGAATGGCCAAAAACTCCTCGGCGAAGCGGGCGTAGACGTCCAGCATCTTCAGGGTCTCATCCATCGCCTCGGCTTCGCTTTCATGCACGGTGTGGCCTTCCTGCCAGAGGAATTCCGTGGTGCGCAGAAAGAGGCGGGTGCGCATTTCCCAGCGCACGATGTTTGCCCATTGGTTGATCAGCAGGGGCAGGTCGCGATAGGAATTGACCCATTTGGCGAAGGAAGCGCCGATGATCGTCTCGCTGGTGGGGCGCACGATATAGGGCTCCGTGAGTTCGCCGGCGGGCTTCAATCCACCCTGGCCGTCGTCTTCCAGCCTGCTGTGGGTGACCACGGCGCATTCTTTGGCGAAGCCTTCAACATGCTCGGCTTCCTTCTCAAAATAGCTCTTGGGGATGAAGATCGGAAAATAGGCGTTGCGGTGCCCCGTCTCGCGGAACATCTCGTCCAGGGCGTGCTGGATGTTTTCCCAGATCGCGTAGCCCCAGGGCTTGATCACCATGCAACCGCGGACCTCGCTGGTTTCGGCCAGGTCGGCGGCCTTGATCACCTGCTGGTACCATTCCGCGTAGTTTTCTTCCCGGGTCGGCTCGATCGCCGTGCGCTGTTTCTTGCTCATCTCTTCTCCACTCTCGGTCGTTTGGAGTACCAATCCTCACAGGCAGGCATATTGTCAATAGGAAAGCTTGCCGGAACGCAAGTGCGTCAGTCCTTTTAGGTTTGATCCAGAGAGAGGGAGATCCCGGCAGCGGCTCAAACGGCAAGTGAAAAGCGGTGTGAATCGGGCATAAAACACTATTAATTAGTATCTTAGGCAAGATTTTGAGTAGGAGCCCTCCTTCAACCCTCCCATTATCATTACGGTGTTAATACGGACTCATTACGGACTTTGTCCGTAATGAGTCCGTAATGATAGCGTATTGATAAGGGGGGCCATCCATTAAAATTATCCGGCGCGGATCTTGGTCAAAGCCATTCCATTCCGACGATCGAGGATCCAAGGAGTGCCGCAAATCTGTTACAGATCATGTCTAAGGATAATAAAACCCGCCGCGGGGACGGGTTTTCGGGCTGTAAATATGATTCGCGAGCCGGTTATTGGTTGAGCCAATCCTCTTTGATGACCGGTTTGGCAGTGGGGTCGGGATCGTTGATGTCGTAGATGTCCTTGGTGATGTCATAGCTGACGGTGATGCCTTTCTTGCCAAAATCCTTGGTGGTGGTCATGATAACCGCGCCGGCGTCGGAGAAAGAAAACTTGAATTGCGGGGTGTCGAGCCCGGCGGGCAGGTTCAATTCCTCAATGGTGAGCGGCCAGGCGCCGAAAGGATCGTTTTCCTTGTACACTTTGGCTTCATTGGCGATGAGGCCGAAGGTGGGGAGGACTTCGCCGACCATTTGCTGAAGCTCCAGTTCGCGTGCTTTTTCGGCCTTCATCTGGTTCATGCCGAAGATGAAGATGAACACGACCCCGGCCAGGAGCAGGATCATGATGATCTCCACGAGGCCGATCTTATGGCGCGGATTGATCGACTGGGCTTTATCTTTGGCAGCTTTATCAGCCTGCTGGGGAGCGGCTTTTTTGTGTTCTTTGGCTTTCTTGTTATCCATGGCTTCAGGCATGGCAACCTCCAGGGAATGATATTTTTTTCATGATTTCGGAAGTGCTTTTTTTGTCAAAGGATTTATTACAGGCCCCAGAATCTGAATGACCTCTGAAGCATGATCTCATGGGATGTTTTGGCTTCGAGGAGGTTTTTATCCTCCAGGGGCTCATATTTGAAGGTGTAGCCCAGGCGCAGTTGCCAGGGCAGGAAGAGACGCAGGGAGGTGTAGTGGGTGGTGACGATCTTGGTTTGGTTCAGGAGGTCCGTGGCTTCCTGCAGGGTGAGAGTGTAATCGAGGAAGACCCTGCCGCCCAGGTATTTGCTGAGGGAAATGGAAAGGTTGTTTAGCAGGATGGCGGAGCTGAACTGGGTGATGTCACTTGTGAACTGGTCCATGTCCGCGTATTCGGCCAGTTGGTTGGGGTCGTTGGAATATTGCATGAAGAGGTTTTGGATGAAGCCGGCGTTGATGCTGAAGTTGTCCAGCCCGAGCCAGCGACGGATGGTGTTTTCCAGGGGATATATGAAGGGCGTGACCAGGGTGGTGCTCAGGTTTTGCGAGATCAGGTTCAGCGCCTGGTCCTGTAGGCCGGAGCCCTCCATTTTTTCGCTGTCCTCCTCGGCGGCCGTGCTGTAGCGGGCCCGGGAAAGGATCTTGCTGATGGTGGTGTCGTCCGGGTTGTCGCTGCTCAGGGTGAAGGTAAGGCGGTCGAAGATGGGCTTGGAGACGTCCGGGTCGGTGGAGATGGCGAGGGTGACGACGGAGCCTCGCGGCGAGCGGCGATAGAAGGAGCCCTTGATGTCGATCAGGTCCTGGGAGTCGATGATCCTGATATTGAGGTTCTCCACCTGGAAGATGGTGCCGAAGAAATCTATGGTGCCTTCCTCTGAGACGAAATTCGCCTCATTGGCCACCCATTCGCGCCCGTCATAGGTGATGTGCAGGAACCCACCCCGCTGCATCCGGAAATTGGTGGGATAGGTGATGTAGCGGACATTGTCCATCAGGCGGACCATCAGGTCCAGCGTGAAAGGCAGGGGAATGGCGTCGCCCACTTGTACCACGGCGGGTTTGGCCAACGCGCCGCGGAAACTGTAGATTAGGCTCAGGAGGTTGTCGGTGTTGGGAGGGAAAACCAGCTCGGAATTGGAGATAAGGACCTCGGCGGAGATGCGCATGTCCTCAAAGGGCCCCCTTATTGTGGCGAAGGGGGTGTTCTGGCCCTGCAAAACCACGTTGCTGCGGTTTTTGGGCAATGTCACGAAGGGTATGTTGACGGTCGCCCCCGGCTGTTCGATGCGCAGGGCGAGGCTGCCGAGGTCGAGGAAGCCAACGCTGAGATGGGAGTCGGG
>JAHYIU010000077.1 GCA_019429425.1 Candidatus Syntrophosphaera sp. | reverse complement strand
CCTCGATCTCCTCTACCACTGTGCGTTTAAACTCTTCGCTGTAGCGGACTTGGGGACGTGTTTTCTTCATTGGTCATACTCCTTACTATAGGTTTTTGGTCAACCTATTTCAGGACGGGTCACCCTCCCTTGACGGCGTTTATCACTTGGCTATCCACTGTCTATCACTTGTCTATTATAGACAAGTGATAGACAGTGGATAGACAAGTGATAGGCAGGGTGGAAAGAGGAGGAAAGAACCCGGGGCCAAGGTCTACACCGGTCTCCACCGAGGGTAAAGCGGCGTTCCCCAGCCGAGACTTATGCTCCTGGCTTGAGAACCCAAGCCGGCACGCGAAACACGTATCGTTTCACTCGCTTGATGTCACTCCAACTCTGCAGCGCCGGTATTTATTCAGTTTTGCGCGATCACCCGGTAGAACTTTTTGGCGTAGGTTGCCCCGGTGGTCCAGGAAGAGCTGGTGACCGTCGCCACAGGCACAAAGCCGCTTTGGGGGTTATCCGAGGCCTCGACCCTGTAGCTGGTGGCGTTGAGCACGGGCGCCCAGTCCAGGTAGATCTGGTCTCCCACCAGGACAATGCTCACCAGCAGGGGCGGGGAAATGCTGCCCAGGGTATAGTTGTAGTTTATGTCATAGGCCCCCACAGCGCCGTTGTAGCCATTCACTTTGATGTAGATCAGGCCTGAGATCGTGGGATAAAGCTGCAGCAGGAAGTTGGGATAGCCGGCCCCGTCGTCGTTGAAGCCAAACTGGGTCAGTTCCGCGTTGTAGAGATAGGCCCTAACATCTGTGTTTCCGGATGAATAGAAGGTGTATGTCCTTCCGGCGTAGGCATAGAAAACAAACCAGTCCTCGTCTGTGCCGTCGTGCAGGGTATGCGGCTGGCTTTGGAAGGCGGAGGCCGGGATCAGGGTCGTGGATTGGGAGTAAACATCATCCGGTTCATAGGCGTCGGGAGTGGCGCCGTGATAATAGACAAAGCCATAGGGCCCGGCATTGCCTGTATAGGGGATCACCTTCAGTTTATAGTACGCGTAAGCGGCGGGCGCGAATTCCAGCCGGTAATTCAGCCCGTCGCCGCTGTCGTCGTTATTTGCGAGTTGGGTGATCCCATCATCTTGGTACAGGAAGATCTGGGTATCGGTGGAACCAGTCGAATAAAAGATGTAGAGACGGCCCGGGATTCCCTCGAACCGGTACCAGTCCTGATCACTGACGCTATGGAGGGTATGGCTCTGGGTCTGCGGAACGGTGGTAGTGATCAGGTTTGTGCAGTCGGAGGCGGAGTCGTCCGGCTCATAGCTGTCAGGATAGTATTCGTAGTAATACACCAGCTGGTAGTAATAGCCGCCACCAGAGCTGTCGCTCGCGTAGAATCTGTAATATCCCGCAGCGGGGAGTTCGATCTCCACATAAAAATCCCCGATGGTGTAATCATAGCCGATCTGCGTCAGGTTGTCGTCAAACAGCTTGAAGTCCACATCAGCCGGGCTTGAGGAGTAGAATATGTAGCGCCGGCCGGCATAGCCGTAGAACCTAAACCAGTCCTGATTTCCCACACTGTGCATGCTGTGGGTCCGCGTCTGGTGGGTCGGGGTGACAGACAGGCTGTTGTAGCTGGCATAATCGTCATCGGGCTCGTAGGCGTCTGGCGGAACGGAGGAATTGTATCTCAGGAAATAGAAGCCGGTGTTTCCGCCGAAGCCGTAGATCCTTAAATAATAGGTGCTGGTTTCCGAGCACGTGAAACTGATGCTGAAATTATAGCCATCTCCGCTGTCGTCGTCCAAAGCCAGGACGGTGGTTCCATTGGAGGCAAAGATCTGTCCGATGGTGTCTGTCGAGCCGTTTGTGAAGAAATTGTAGGTTATGCCCGCGTAGCCGGGAAAAATGAACCAGTCATAATCAGTTGTGCTATGCAGGGTATGCAGTTCTTCGTCCACGAAGCCGAGGGGGTTGAGGGCTGTGGCCTGGGAACTCGTGTTATCCACCTCATAATCATCGGCGGGAGTGCCGTAAGTATAATACAACATGTAGTTCCCGGGATTGTCGTGTTCGAAAACACCATAATGGTAGCGGGTTTCCGTGGGCGTGAATTCCAGGTAAAATTGCCAGCTCCCAAATCCGGAGTCGTCGTCCTGGGCAATGGTATAGACAAAAACGTCATCATAGATGCGAATACGCGGATTGGCAGTATCCGTGCCGTAACTGGCGGAAAAGAATACATACCGCACACCCGCGACGCCATAGAACCTGAACCAATCCTCGTCTGCCCAGCTGTGAAAAGTGCGCTGCTGGGACTGCAATGTCGTGTTGAAGGTCAGCAAGGTCGCCTGGCCCGGGGTGTCGTCCGGCTCATAAATGTCGGGGTCGGGGTATCTATCTTGCGCTGGCTGGGTTTGAAGCTGCTTGGTCGTCCGGGTTGCGCTTTCCTCTGAGGGCACTGGCGGGGGCGGCACCTCAGGCATATTGGACATTGGAAGGAGTGAAGGATCTTTAGGCCCGCTCTTTTCCTGGGGCGGGAAATATCTGGCCGGATCGATGGAAACGGGGGTGAAATCGATGTTTTTGGGAGGGATGGTTGCGCTGGCCGCCACTGCTGTGAACAGCAGCAGGCTGATAAGCAGGATCGCTGAAAACTTGCGCATGAAGATACTCCTTGGAGGCAAAGTTGTTTATACAGGAACGGTATGGCCCGGTCAAATTTTAGCTTAGCCGGGCTGGGGATTATTGTCAAGCATAAATTGGCGCAGCGCTCCGCAAACACGGCTCCATAACACTGTGAGCTACGGCATCGAGGCCGGCGGCCTGGAAATGCTTGCGCAGGGTAAAGAGATTCTTGCCTCCCCCGCAACCCACATTCAGCAAGGTTTTCAGCTCGCGCCGGGCGTGGCGCCTCATGCGCGGGACCAGGAAATCGCAATAGGCCGCGTATTCCGTCGCCGGATCCCCCCAAAGCTGCCACAGCCAGGCCAAATCTTTGTACAAGCGGTTGTTGTCATCATTCATATTGTGTCATCTTCCCTAATTGTGGCCGTTGCCACAGCGGCCGCAGGTCGCGTCTGAAGGCAGCCCGGCATCCGCTCAAATCGAGAAAGTGGCAATTTATTTGATCAGCATCAGTTTGCGGATCTGGACCTCGGAGCCGCTTTCCACGCGGAGGGTGTAAAGTCCTGAGGGCAAGGCCTCGTTCCAGGAACCTGTCCCATCCCAGGCCAGCAGATGGTTGCCAGAGGGCAAATGTTTGTCAGCCAGGTTTTTGACCAATTGTCCCCGCAGGTTGTATATGGCGGCAGAAACCTTGCCCGGAGATCTGACCTCGAGCGTGATCTGGGTTTGGAGATGGAAAGGATTGGGTGAATTCCAGACCCGGCCGATCACAGGTTGCAGGGGGTCCAGATTTGCCACCGCGCCAACGGTGAAGCTCTGTTCCGGGGAAAAGGCCGAGCCTGTGAAGGAATTGTCAATGGCCTGCACGCTCCAGTAATAATCGCCGTCCGGCAGCTCGGGGAGGGTGTAATGATCTCTCTGCCAGGCGTTACCGGGTCGGGCGAGCTTGCGTTTTCCGGTGTCCGCATGGGCCATCGAACTGATGATCTCATTTCCGCCGGGTGTGGTTCCCAGCCGGACGTTGTAAGTCAGCCCCGGGGCTGGCGTTTCCGCGTCCGTCGCGGCCAGCCAGGAAAGGGTGACGCTGTTGTCCGCGATGGTTTCCTCCAGTCCGGAAGGTGGGGCGGGAGGGGTGTTTGCCGCCGTGCAGGTGTTGACGTAAAGTTCGTTCCAGTAGTTACCCGAAGAATAAAAACCGCTGACATTCATGTCCAGCTTGCCATCGTCGTTGTAATCCCCGAGACTGATGGCGGCGTATTTCAGGTAGGTGAGGGTCTGGGCGTCCTCGTAAAGGCTGTTCTGGGGGTTGTAGAGGTAGAGTTTCTCCACGTAGGTCGTGGTGGTGATCAGGCCGTTGACGATGATGTCCGCGTATCCGCCGTTGTTGATGTCGCCCCAAACCAGGTCGCCCTGGCGCTCGCCCAGAACATTGGGCTGAGGGACCTCGGTGAAGGTGTTGTTTCCGTCGTTGCGGTAGAGCTTGAATTCGCTGGGGGAGCCATTGTCATAGGAGCCACTCAGGATGATGTCCAAAGCTCCGTCGCAGTTGTAATCCACCCAGGCGACGCGGCTGTAGCGCAAACCCAGCATATTGGCGTCGATGTCCGTGAAAGTGCCGTCACTGCTGCCGCGCAGTACTTTGGAGATGTAGTTTCCCGTTCCAGAGCTGCCGGTCAGCACGATATCCAGCCAGCCATCGTTGTCGTA
The DNA here is from genome assembly GCA_019429425.1 of Candidatus Syntrophosphaera sp. NCBI lineage: Bacteria > Pseudomonadati > Candidatus Cloacimonadota > Cloacimonadia (SeqCode) > Cloacimonadales (SeqCode) > Cloacimonadaceae (SeqCode) > Candidatus Syntrophosphaera > Candidatus Syntrophosphaera sp. Next base: position 7,347 of record JAHYIU010000077.1, on the reverse strand, counting down.
ATCGCCAAACTCCGCGTTGCCATTGCGGATTCCCGGGGATAAGACCTCAAACTGGGTGAAGGTGAAATCTCCGTCATTGCGGAATATCTCCACATAGCCAACCGTGCTTTCGGCGATCGTGCCTCCGGTGAGGAGTATATCCAGATCGCCGTCGTTGTCATAATCTCCGAAACAGACGGAGCTGGACACACGGGGTGGAAAATCAAACCCACAATCCTCGAAGTTTCCCTCGTTGTTGATGAAGACCTTTGTGATGGGAACTCCGGTCGAGACCTGGCCGCAGATCAGGACATCCAGGTCGTTGTCGCCATCCAGATCTCCGAAGCGAACACTGCCGTTACCTGTTCCCGGCATGTCTGTCGCCACCAGGTTGAACACGGAATCGCCGTCATTGCGGTAAAACTTCAGGAAGCCGTCTCCGGTGGCCCCGCCGGCGCCATATCCCACCATCAAGAGGTCCAGATCGTTGTCGGAGTCGAAATCCCCCCAGTCGCTTTCGCTGTACCAGAGGCCGAACAGGTCGTCCACATCGATGACCAGGTAATCGGTCTGGGCTGCGCTCCGGCTGGCGGCAAAGACAAAGCAGAAAAAAAGCAAAACCAGTGCGGCATGCCTGAATGGCATTCCCATAGTAGTGATAGTCGTTTTCATCGTTACTCCTTATGTTTTCCAGTATCGGCGCTGGGCGGGATTCTGTCAATGAAAATCAGCGGATCTGAGCAGAAATTTCTGTTGTGGGTGGAGTTAAGCAGCCAGGACGGCTTCCGGGCACAAGTCATTTGACAAAATCTGGGAGCCAAATTTATTGGGACAAAACAGTTTGACCACTGGAACGCTTCCGGTTTTGGCCGGGGCGTCCTTTGAGAAGAGGAAGAAATGCCGAGCATACATTTGGATGGAAACAGCCTCAGCCTGGAGCAGGTGGAGCAAATCGCCGTGCGGGGCGACCAGATAGCACTCAGCGATGAATGCGTCGCCAGGGTGGAAAAATGCCGCGCCTATGTGGACAAGGTGATCGCACGCGGGGATATCGTCTATGGGCTCACCACCGGTTTCGGGAAATTCAGCACGGTAACCGTCCCGCCGGAGCACATCGCCGAACTGCAATTGAACCTGATCCGCAGCCATGCCACCAGCGTCGGCCCCGCCTATGACAAGGCCCAAACGCGGGCGATCATGCTGCTCAGGATAAACGTTTTGGCCAAGGGCCATTCCGGCATCCGGCTCATAACCCTGCAATCTCTGGTGGAGATGCTCAACAAGGGCCTCCATCCCGTGATTCCGATGCGCGGCTCGGTTGGCGCCAGCGGCGACCTTTCCCCGCTTTCCCATCTTGCTTTGCCCCTCATCGGCGAAGGCGAGGCCGAATATGGAGGCGAGATACTTTCCGGCGCGGAAGCCATGCGCAGAGCGGGGATACCGCCGGTGAAACTGGCAGCGAAGGAAGGCCTGGCGCTGAATAACGGCACGCAGGTGATGGCGGCTTTGGGCATCCTGAAACTTCTGGAGGCCGAAAGGCTTTGCCGCCAGGCGGACATCATCGCCGCCGCTTCCATCGACGCGCTCAAGGGCACGCCCCGCGCCTTCGACTCTCTGATCCACGCCCTCCGGCCCCATCCCGGCCAGCTTTCCTCAGCCGCCAATCTGCGCCTCCTTTTGGAGAACAGCCCCCTGCGCGAGTCCCACCGTGATTGCGGCAACGTGCAGGACGCTTACAGCCTGCGCTGCACGCCCCAGGTCCATGGAGCTGTGCGTGACGCTCTGGCCTACGTTCGCGGGGTGCTGGAAGTGGAGGCCAATTCCGCCACTGACAACCCCCTCATCTTTCCCGCTGAAGATAAGGTCATCTCCGGCGGTAATTTCCACGGCGAGCCTCTGGCCCTGGCTTTGGACATGCTTGCCATCGCGATCTCGGAATTGGCCTCCATCTCCGAACGCCGCATGGAGCAAATGCTCAATCCGGCCCTCAACCGCGGTTTGACCCCATTTTTGGCCAAGCGTCCGGGCATCGATTCCGGCTACATGATCGTGCAGCTCACCGCCGCCTCGCTGGTCTCCGAAAACAAGGTTTTGGCCCATCCAGCCAGCGTTGACAGCATTCCCACCTCCGCCAACCAGGAGGACCACGTCAGCATGGGCTCTGTTGCGGCGAACAAGCTGCTTCAGGTGGTGGAAAACGTAAACAACGTCCTGGCCATCGAACTGCTGATCGCAGCCCAAGCCCTGGACCAGAGGGGATTGGCGTCCTCACCCGCCATCGAAGCCGCAAAAGCCCTGCTGCGGGAAAGGGTGCCCACCCTCGCTGAAGACCGGGCCGCCTATCCGGACATCAATTCCGCCTCCGCCCTGCTCAGATCCGGCGCCTTGCTGGAAGCCGCGGGCAGGCTGGGGATAGATTTGTATTGACAAATATCCGCGCGCCACGCATCCGGGAAGAATGAGAAAGTATCGCCTGATCACGCTGTTGCTTCCGCTCCTGCTCTTTTCCTGCGGGCTGAACAACACGATGTACAACGCCCGGAAGTATTTCACCGCCGCCCAGGCCCGGCCCCTCAACGCCAATGGCCGCGCCACTCCGCAAGCTGTGGAGGACTATACCAAGGCGATCAAGAAATGCGGGATAATCCTGAGCCGGGAAAAGCCGGGCAGAAACACCGACGACGCCCTCTTCCTGATGGCGCGGGCGCTCTATTACAAAGGAAACAGCGCTTTCCAGGCCAAAGACCAGTTCGAAGCCCTCATCTCCGGATTTCCCGAAAGCCCTTTCTACGGCGAGGCGCATATCTATCTCGCCCGGGTGCTGCGCGAGATCAATCGCAAAGAGGAGGCGGAGAATCTGCTCGAAGAATTTGTGCTCGATCCCCAGCACGCCAAGCTGCATCCGCGGGCGCTGCTGACTTTGGCGGAGTTCGAGATCGCCGATCAGGATTACACCCGCGCCCTCTATTGGCTGGAAAAGATCGTTTCAGGCTATCCCAAGTCCGACGAATACCGGGAAGCTTTCTTCCAGTTCGGACGCTACTATTTTGTCTTGGGCGACTACGAATCGTCGCTGCGGGAATTCCAAAAGATCGCCGCCAACCGCCGCATCCCCCAGAACCAGAAGCTGGAAGCGCGCTATTACATCGGCCTGAACCAGTTCCTACTGGGTGATCACAACGCCAGTTGGGCCACCGTGCAAAAACTGCTCAAGGATGAGAACCGCCCCGATAAACTGGCCCAGGCGAGGGTCCTCAAAGGCTGCCTGCTCTTTGCCAGGGGCCAGGGTGACGAGGGCATCGCCGAGATGGAGGAGATCAGCAGAAGCTATCCCCGCACCCAAAGCTCCGCCGAGGCCCAATACCACCTTGCCGAATACCTTTTCCTCATCCGCAGCGACCTGGATCTGGCCGCCGCGGCCTACACCAAGGTGCGCTCGGAATTTTCCACCTCGGAGCTGGCCGAACCCGCCACCCGGAAATCCGCCGCCATCACCCAGCTTAGACAGCGCTCCAGCCTCAATCAGGAAGGCAACCTCCAACAGTTTGTGGATTACCACGTCACCGCCGCGGAAAACTACTTCAGCCAGTTTGCCCTGCCCGATTCGGCCCTGGGGATGTACCAGCGCTTCATCGATTCGCGGGATAGCGTTGCCGTGCTTCGGGATTCCCTGCTGCTGCGGATCGAGGCACAACGTGGTCTCATCGATTCGCTCACGATCCAGCTCGAACTCCTGCCGGAGCCGGTGGCCGAAGAGCCCGTTGAAGCCACGGAACCCCCGGACACAAGCGCGGTATCCGATATTACAGCTTTGCCCGACAGCCTCCTTCCGCCAGGAGAATTGACAGGGACCGAAATCTCTTTGCCCGACAGCCTGGAGATCGCTGTGGAAAGCGGGGATGAGCAGGAAGGGACTTTGCCCGACAGCCTGGAGATCGCATTAGAAAAAGGGGAAGAGGAGGCCCGCGACCTTCCTGTTGCCCTGGATGCCGCTCTGGGGGAGGAAGAGGGCGGCATTGCCCTCCCGGAAAGCCTGTTCATAGCCGATCACGGCCAGACGGAGCCGCAGCTGCCGGACAGCCTCGCGTTGGCAGAGGTTTCGGAAGAGCCCGAACCGCCTCCCGACCCCGCGGAACAGCGCAGGCTTCTGGATCAACGCCTGATATCGCTGCAAACGGAACTTTCCGCCCTCGAGACCCGCGTCGCCAATCTGGAGGGCATCCTCCAGCGCTATGACCTCGAACTCGTGCCCCTGGCCCTCTTTTCCCAGGCCAGCATCCACAGCAAGACGGACGCGGACAGCTCTCGCGTCCAAGCAATCCATGCCCGGATGGAAGAGGAATTTCCCGGCAACAAATACACCAACGCCCTGGGGGCAATCCTTTCCGGCGCGCCCGTGCGCATCATCGACCCCGAGGAGGAAGCCCAGGAATTGCGCCTGGACCAGGCTCTGGGACTCGCGGAAGCCCAGCCCGATTCGATGCTGGCGGTCCTTGGCGAGCTGGCGGAATCGGTCTACACTCCCATCCGCCTTCGCTCCAATTTCCGCCTCGGCTGGTACTACAGCTTCGAAGCGCCGGACACCACCGCCGCCAAACCCTATCTGGAAGAGGTGCTTAACCTTCAACAGGAGGGCGAATTCAAAGACCTGACCACGCGATTCTTCGACGGGACCCATTTCATGCTGGGCACCTTCGACAAATTGGTCGCCACTCTCGAAGAGGCGGACAGGATCAGGATCCTGGAGGAGCAAAGGCTTGCCGCCGAGGCTGACAGCCTGAAACGGCTCGAGGACGAGCGGGCAATTGCGGACAGCCTGGCTCCGCCTTCGGATCTGGAAACAATTCCGGACAGCCTGGCCATCGAGGCCGATTCCACCGCGGTGCCGGATTCCCTCAGCGAGGCCGGGGAAGAGGGCTTCATGGCGCCTGAGGGTGAGGGGCCGGAACTCGAAGGCGGGTCTGAAACTGAAGCCGAAAGTCCCGAAACGCCCGAGCGCAAGGAAGACCCGCCGCCTCAATCCGAGCCTGAAGAGCCCCTTGAGGATGTTCCCCCGCTTCAGCCCCCAGCCCCGGATGAACCCTCTGAGTGAGCCCCGGCCCTCCTTGCTGGCCGCGCAAAACTTCTATCTGCGCCTGCTGATCCTGGCCCTGGCCTTCATTGGTGCCCTGGAAGCCTCGCTGCGCACGGTTGCCGCACTCATTGCCCTGTTCCTGTTCTTCCTGCTCCTGGACCTTACCCTATATCCCAGGCTCTTTCGCGCCTTGCGCCTCAGCCTGCCATGGTTCGCGGCCTATTGGATCTTTGCCACCCTTTTCGCCACCAGGTTTCCGGACATGGCCCTCTTCACCCTGCGCCTGCTTTTCTTCATCGTGGCCACCGTCTACTGTTTCGGCAATCTTAACCTGCGCGCCGTTTTGCGGGATACAGCGGGCCTGAGGCGCCATAAATGGGGTGAACGCCTGGTCCGCTACCTGCTGGCGACCGCTCTCTTCATCCGCGCCTACGCGAGGCATTTTGCCCGTCACAAGCCCAAAGGCAGCAGCAGCCTCGGTTCCGTCCTGGACAGTATGCTGATCGCGGGAAGGCAGGTCTATTCCCGCTCTGCCACCGTCGAAGCCCAATTGGAGCGTGCCGTGCGCAGCCAAACCGCGCCGCCTGAGGCTTTTTCCGCCAATGTCATCGCCCTTTGCCTGCTGGCGCTGATGGTGCTGATCACGGCTTTCTGAGGAGAATATGGCACGCTATTTGATGCGGATCATGTATGACGGGGCGGAATTCCGCGGCTGGCAGGTCCAATGCGCGGGGAGGAGCATCCAGGGCGACCTGATCGACGCCTTCCGCCAGCTCGGGATCAGGCATCCCGGCCTCACAGGAAGCGGCCGCACCGACGCCGGAGTCCACGCTTTGGCCCATTTCGCCCATTTCGATTACCAGGGGAAGATGACTCCCCGCCAGCTCATTTTGGCCCTGAACAACAAGCTCCGCGAGGATATCCTGATCACCGGCGTCTGGCCTGTGGAGCCTGATTTCCACGCCCGCTTTCAGGCCATGTCCCGCAGCTACGCCTATCGCCTGGCCAAAGAGAAAACTCCGCTAAACCGGCTCCACACCGGCTTCATCCCCCGCACCCATTTTGACCTGCAAGCCTTGCTGCGCCTGGCCGAAGTCCTCAAAGGACGCCACGACTTTTCCTCCCTCAGCCGGGACAACCCCTTGGTGCCCAATCACATCTGCGAGATCACCCAACTCGCGATAGAGGAACGGCGCGAGACCTTCCTCTTCCGGATCACCGCCGACCGCTTTTTGCACAACATGGTGAGGCGGATCGTGGGCATCCTGGTCAACCTTGCCCATCAGGGTCTGGGGCCCGCTGAACTAAAGCGCATCATCGAGGACAAGGACCCCCGCCAAAGGCTCGTTTTGACCGCTCCGGCTCGGGGTTTGTACCTTACCGGGGTGAAGTATCCGCATTTGCAGCTTGACGAAACTCCCCTGCCTGAGGATTAGTGACCCCACGAGGTAAACATGGAATACAAGATCCCGCGCGGAACCTATGACATCCTGCCCCAGCAAAGCTATAAATGGCAGAGAGTTATCTCCGCCTTCAGGAAGCTCGCCGCCGCCTGTGGCTATGCAGAGATCACCACGCCCGTCTTTGAGCAGGCCTCCCTGTTCGAACGCAGTTCCGGAGAGAGTTCGGACGTCATCAAGAAGGAAATGTACCGCTTTTCCGACCAAAAGGGCAGAACCTTCGCCCTGCGCCCCGAAGGAACGGCACCCGTGGTCCGCAGCTATGTGGAAAACCGCCTCGATATCGGCGCTGCCAATCGAAAGCTCTACTACATCGGTCCCATGTTCCGTTACGACAGGCCCCAAGCCGGCCGCTACCGCCAGTTTTACCAGTATGGCATCGAATTCATCGGCAGCGACAATCCCTATTACGACGCGGAAGTGATCGCCATCCTCTGGAATTACCTTTGGGAGCTGGGTTTGCGCCGGATCCGCCTGGAACTGAACAGCGTCGGCTGCCCTGCTTGTTCCTCCGTCTATGACAAAGAACTGCGGGATTATTTCCGCCCGCGTTTGGCTGAGCTTTGCCCGGATTGCCAAACCCGCTTCGAGCTCAAACCGAGGCGCCTGCTGGATTGCAAGGTCCCCTCCTGTAAAAAGATCGCCGCAGACGCTCCTTCACAGCTTGATTACCTCGATGAGGGTTGCCGCGATCATTTCGCCGCCGTGCAAGCCGATCTGGAACTGATGCGGATCCCCTTCGAGGTCAATCCCCGCATTGTGCGCGGACTGGATTATTACACGAATACGGCATTCGAGATCGTCGCCGACGGCCTCGGCGCCCAGAATTCCCTC
>JAHYIU010000076.1 GCA_019429425.1 Candidatus Syntrophosphaera sp. | reverse complement strand
CTGCTCTATCGATTCCAAAGTGCTTGCATCGATGCTTAGCTTGTGTCGTCCCATGTCCCACTCCTTTTAATCAAAGTTATGGGACAAGATAATCAAGTTTTATGGCTTGTCAATGTAAATCTTGTATAACTCCCGCAGATAGACTTCCTGCTTGAAATCCGCCCGGGCGCTGAACTGCCAGGCGTTATGATAAAATTGGCCCGTGGGTGAGATAGTGAGGGTGAGGTCCAATTCAGGAGCGGAATAGAGGATAACGCTGCTGTCCGGCCAGGTGGTGCTGGAAACTGAGAAAGCAAGCGGCGGATAGGTGTATTCGCCGATCCTGGCAGTGGCATGGACATCAAGAATAAGGTCCAGACCGCCCAGATCGATCTGGTTGGGTTCCAGCCCGCCCAGTCCTGATAGTAAAAGCAACGCGACCGATAGCAGGACCAATCGCTTTAATTGGTCTCGCCTGTTGGGGAGGGAAAATCTATCAGCGCGAATCATTTGATGACGGTGAACTTCAGGAGTGACGTGATTCCGTTCTCAGGGCTGAGGCGGGCGAAATAGATGCCGGAGCCTTTTCCGGCGAAAGGGATCGCGAACTGGCCCTGGGTGGAGGTAAAAGCGTGGGACCCGACCTTCTGCCCGCGCAGGTTGTAGATGTCCACGCGCATCGGTTCCAAAGCAAATCCGGCGCGGCTTTTCAGAAGCAGGAATCCGTCGCGCTGCAGCATTTGGAAATTGGAAGGCGGCAAGCTGGCCCCAGAACGCTCCTCCCGCAGGTAAAAATGCCGGGTTTCGCCTGCTGCAAAAAGGGGAAAGCTGATCTTCTGGCCCCGGAAATCCAGGCACAGGTCCGCGATATCCAGAGCTGAGGAATTGGCCAGGCTTAGCCTGAACACATCATCCCCGGCTTTTTGCACCGAGACCACTTTCACCAGCTCGAGGGCCAGCATGCGGTCGAAGATGTCCTCCAGGGTGGCGATCCAGAGCCCGCGCTCCCGGCGGTACCAATCCAGCATCTGCAGCATTTCGTCCACGTCGTCGCGCACTTCGCAGGACCCGTCGGGCAAATACTGGTAAAAGCTGACCCGGGGCCCGAACTGCGAGGAGCAGAAGTGGGTGTAGGAAATGTGCAGCCCCCGCTCGGCAAGAAGCAGATCCAGGTTGTCCGGGGTCATCATGTATTTGAAGCAGAGGGGGTTGATGCCGTCGTTGTATTCCCAGACTTCCATTCTGGTGCGGCCATAGAACCAGACCGGACGGGTGAGGGAACTGGCTTCATAGACGATGTGGGGCAAATGCCAGGGCTCTTCAAAAGCGTTGAACGGATTAGTGAGAGGCGTATCGGCAGGCCAGGCGTAGTCTATCCCGGCCTGGCAGATCAGGTTGCCGACGAAATTCAAGCTTTCGGGGTCGAGCCCGCTGTAGGCAAGGTCTTCGGGATTGAAGGGCACGGCGTGGTCGATCCAGTGCCTGATCCCATAGGGCAGAAGGTCGTGCAGCAGGGCCTGCGCGTTGGTTCCGGGCGGATCCTCGTGGGTGGCGAAAGTGTGGTAGCCGATGCTGTTTCCCTGCTCCTGGATGGAGGTCCACATCTGGCCCAAAGTGGATTGGTTGCTGCCGTGGATGGTGGTGCTGACAGGGATTCCCCGGGCAAAGAAGCCCTGGGTGAGATACTTGGGGCTGGCCGGATCGGTGCTGCCCTCAAACACGGCCTGCAGGCGCGGAAGGATCTCCCCGTCGGCGTCGTTGGTGATGCAGAGGGCGGCCCGGCTGTCTCCCAGCCAGCGGTTGATATCCAGCAGAACCGGTTTTTCCGTGAAGAGCAGGAAACCCCACCGGTGCTTTCCTCCGGCTGGCTTGTACATCGTGTCGCGCAGGATGTCGGTCCTCTGGGTGACCGGATTGAAAAGGCGGAAAAAGTGGTTGCGGTAATCGTAAAGCGTTATCCGGTTGGCCGTGAGCCCCTCCACGCCTTCGCAGCCGGCATAATTGGAGGCCACGGTCCAGAACCTTTGATCCCCCAGAGTGTATTCCAGTGCCATGTCCGTGTAGGGCACCGCGTTCCTGTTGCGGTCCGGATTTCCGGTTTGGATGGCCTCAATTCCCTTCAGGACGGGGATCGCCGGGCCGTCCGGTCCAGACAGGTTGAGATAAAGCTCATGCAGATAGGTCTCCTGCTTGAAATCCGCGCGCAGGCTGAATTGCCAGGCCCGGGAGGCGAACTGCCCGGTGGGCGAAACGGCCACGGCCAGATCCAATTCCGGAGAAGAAAAGAGGACTACGCTGCTGTCGGGCCAGGTGCTGCTGGAAACATTGAAAGAGATAGGCTGGTAGGTGTTTTCGGCCACCCGGGCGTCGGCATATAGCCCCAGGGATAGTTCCAGGCCGTCCAGCACCAGGGGCTGCTGGCTTTGGGCGGACAAAGAGCCAGCCAGAAACAGAATGCCCGCCAGGAAAAGCAGCCGCAGCCTTGCCAGCGGCCTCAGCACTGGAACCTTTGTTGCGGGGAAAATCATTGGTAGAGGAAACGTTTTATCTTTTGAGTGGCTGTCTTTTCGAAAGGTTCTTTCTGTTCGACTATCTTGTGGATGCGGGAGAAGGAAGAGAGGTTCTGGTTCGCGTGGGCGCGGATCTCCTCCAGCAGGTTCTGGATCAGCTTTTCCGCGGGCACGGAGCCCATCTTGTCCAGATGGTAATGGCTGTCCAGGTATTCGTAGTTGAGGAAGGCCCTGGAGGTGATCTGCCCGCCGGAATCGAAGACCAGGGATTCCAGCACGGCCTCGTGCTCATTGACCCGGGCCTCGACCTCCTCGGGATAGATGTTCTCCCCGGAGGCGGCCACGATCACGTTCTTGCTGCGGCCGATGATATAGAGGTTGCGGTCCTTGCGCAGGATGCCCAGGTCGCCGGTTTTGAAGAATCCGTCTTCGGTGAAGACCTCCGCGGTGCGCTGGGTATCCTTGTAATAGCCCATCATCACGGTGTCGCCTTTGACCTGGATCTCGCCGATATGGGTTTTGGGGTCGGGGTCGGCGATGCGCGCCTGGAGATGCTTGAGCACCTTGCCCGTGCCGCGGAACTTCACCTCCTGCGGACTGCTGCCCGCGATGAGGGGCGAGGTTTCCGTCAGGCCATAGCCGATGGCGTAGGGGAACCCGGCCTCAAAGAGAAAGCGCTCCACCTCGTAGGAGAGCAGCGCCCCGCCGATGCCGAAGAAATGGAGCTCTCCGCCGAAGGTCTTCATCAGTTTCTTCCCGGCAACTTTATGCAGGAGTTTGCGGGTGGGGGGCATCTTGTAGAGTTTTTTGAAGATCGGATTGCCCGTGAGCTGCGGATAGATCTGCATCTTGAAGATCTTTTCGATGATCAGGGGGACGGTGAGGATCATGGTCGGCTTGATCTGCTGCATGGCCGGCACCAGGACCCGCGCGGTGGGGGGCTTGTCCAGATAGTAGACGCAGGCGCCCTGCATCATCGGGATGATGAAGCCGATCGTGCATTCATAGGTGTGGGAAAGCGGCAGGACGGAGATCAGCCGGTCGTGGTCGTCCATCCTTTGGAACTGGGTGGTGATGTAGGCGTCCAGGACGAGGTTTTTGTGGGAGAGCATCACGCCCTTGGAATGGCCGGTGGTGCCGGAGGTATAGATCAGCGAGGCCATGTCGTCCGGCGAGATCGTTTCCTTGATCAGCCCGACTGCCTTCATCGCCTTCTGCTTCAGCTTTTGCAGCTGCTTGCCCTGTTCGTAGATGAATTCGCTCAGCTTGTCCTTGGGAAATTCGCGCTGCAGGGGCTCGAAGTTGTCCAGGGCGACCAGGATCAGGTTCGGATCGAGGTCCGCATAGCCGATCTTGTCGTATTGGGCGGAGGAAACGAAGACCATTTTGGCATCGGAATGGCGCAGGATGTGGAGAATCTCGTTGACGTGGAAATCCGTGAGGATGGGCACAACCACCGCGCCCAGGGAAGTGATGGCCAGATAGGCCACGCCCCAGTTCGGCATGTTTTGGGAAAGGATGGCCACGCGGTCGCCTTTGACGATCCCCTGTTCGCTCATCATCAGGATCAGGGCGTTGATCTGCTCCCGCAGGTCGCCATAGGTGATCGGCTCGCAATCCACAGTGGAAAGGGCCGGACGGCTGGAGTAGAGCTCGCAGGAGCGGTCTATCATAGCTTTTAAAGTGAGTTCAAAAGGCGCGTTCATATTATCCTCATTTGCATAGGAGCATTTTTTTGGTGATGGACTGGCCTGGCCCGGACAGCCTGTAGAAATAGATTCCCGAGGGCAGGGGCTCGTTGTTGTCGCTGCTGCCGTTCCAAACCAGGTCATGCCTGCCGGGAGCCAGGAATCCTTCGAACAGGGTGGCGACCCGGCGTCCCCGGAGGTCGTGGATGTCCAGCTTGTATCTGTCTCCGGCGCTGATGTTCAGGGAGATCGTTGTGCTGGGGTTGAAGGGGTTGGGAAAGTTCTGGCCCAGGACCATGTGTGCGGAGGGAGCTTGGGTATCGTCCCAGATCGAAGTATAGCCTTGGATCCTGGCCAGGAAGACATCCCGCATTCCCGCGCTGGTGAGGAACAGATCGCCAAACTGCGCGTCGCCGCTGAAGGATCCGGCCAGAAAGATGTTCGAATGGTCGATGCACACGTCCAGGCCCTGGTCATTCTGCGTGCCGCCGGCTTGCATCACGTGCTGCCAATCGCCGGACAGGGAGATCTTGCTCAGGAAGATGTCGCCCAGGCCCCAACTGCTCAGATTGATGTTGCCAAAACTGGCGTTACCAAAGAAAGAGCCGCTCACGAAGAGGCTGCCGTAATCATCCAGGGCCATGCCGCCCAGGCTGATGATGTAGTTTCCTCCGGCCCGTCTGGCCCAGAGCCATGTCCCCTCGGAACTGATGCTGGCGATGAAGACCTCGGGATGGGTGTTTGAAAAAGCGTTGATGACATAGCCGCCAAAATCCGCGCTGACCCTGTAACTTCCACCCACAAAGATGTCACCACCCGGATCGACCACGATGCTCTGAGCCCAGTCGGGATAAAGGCCGCCACCCTGCCGCGCCCAAAGCCAGTTGCCATTGGGATCGAGCTTGGCCACGCAAACGTCGTGCTCTCCCGTGCTGGTGATGCCCAAGCTGCCGAAATTGGCCGTTCCGATGAAATTGCCGGCCACATAGATGTTTCCCTGGCCGTCGAGGGCTATTCCTGTGCCAAAATCCCCCACGGGCAGCCAGGGTATGCCCGGCTCCTCTTCGATGCTGCCCGCGTGCGCGGCCCAGACCCAGTTCCCCGCGGGATCGATCTTCGCGGCAAAGATGTCGCAGCCGCCATGACTGGTGAGGCTGGTGGCGCCAAAGGCGACAGTATCCAGGAAAGAGCCCACCAGATAGAGGTTTCCCCCTTGATCAGAGGCGATGCCATTGGCTTCGTCTGAATAGATCCCGCCGCCGCTGAGGGCCCAAACCCAGTTTCCGGAGTTGTCCAGCTTGAGGACGAAGAAATCGTGCTCCCCGTTGCTGGTAAGGGTGAAATCGCCAAAGGTGACAGGGGTGTAAAATATTCCTGTGACGAAAACATTGCCGTTGGGATCAAGCGTGATGGCCCGCGCGGATTCGCTCCCGGAACTGCCTCCGCTCTTTGCCCAAAGCCAATTGCCGTCCGGACCGGCCTTGGCGACGAAGATATCCTCGTCTCCGTTGCTGATCAGGACGCTGCTCCCAATATAGAGAGTATCCGCAAAATTACCAGTTACATAGCTGTTTCCCAAGTCATCGGCGACGATGGAAAGGGAATAATCATCCGAACTCCCTCCGGCAGGCAAAACCCACTGCCACTCCTCGATCTGGGCAAACGAAGCCACACAGAGCAAACTGAGGAGCGCAATGATGTATATGGTACTTCTCATCTATCCTCCAGAAAATGGATCACAAAATATTCAGTATCCGAAAACGGATGTACTTTGTCAAGATATTTCTCGCCGATCAGGCTCCAGTTTTATTGCCGGCTGTTGATTTAAATCCCAGTTCCAAATTAGGGAATGCCGTGATGAGTGGTGCCGGATTACTAGGCGATAGCCCCCATATCTGTGTGTGATGGGAGTCCGGAGGACGGAAGTGCGTTAGCACGGTATGGAGCGCAGCGGAATGCCGTGACCATGGGGGTATGCTCCCAAAGATAAAATATCCCCACCTCCACCTCCATTGGCGGGACGTCTTCCCGCCAATGGGGTGGAGGTGGGGTAAGAAAAAACAATCAATTTGTCCCCCACTATCACGGCATTCCGATCCTTATCCCGCAAACTCGCTGCGCTCCTTTGCGTGCTTGCGTCTCTTCATACCGTGTTAATGCACTGCCGTCCTCCGGGCTGAAAATGCCGGCTTACTGTTCCAGAGCTGGGGCCGGCTTTTTGCGGCGGCGGGACCTCTCTTCAAAGTAGGAATAGACCACGGGAACGAAGACCAGGGTGATGAGCGAGGAGCTGAGCATTCCGCCGACCACGGCGCGGGCCATGGGTGCCTGGGCTTCGCCGCCTTCGCCGATCCCGATCGCCATGGGGATCATGGCCAGGATGGTGGTGCTGGCGGTCATCAGGATGGGCCTCAAGCGCCGGCGGCCCGATTCCTCGATGGCTTCGCGCACTCCGAGCTTCTCGTCCCTGCGGAGCTGGTTGGTGGTGTTGACCAGGAGGATGGCGTTGTTCACCACGATCCCGCCCAGCATGATGATGCCGATGTAGGACTGGATGTTGAAGGTGGTGCCGGTGAGGAAGAGCATCAGGACGACCCCGATGATGGCAAAGGGCACGGAAAACATCACCACGAAAGGATCGCGCAGGGACTCATACTGGCTGGCCATGACCATATAGACCAGGATCAGGGCCAGGATGAAGCCGACCATCAGTTCCCGGGTTGATTTTTGCTGTTCTTCGTAATCCCCGCCGAAAACTACGGCCAGATCAGGCGGAATGGCGATTCCCTGCAGCTTGGAGCGGATGTCGCGGATGATCGAGCCCAGGTCGCGTCCGGTGATGTTGGCATTGATGGAAGTCACCCGTTCCTGGTCCTGCCTTTCGATCTCGGTGGCGCCGACGCCGCGCTCGATGCTGACCGCGTTGCGCAGGACGATGGGTGCCCCGGCGCTGTTGGTGAGGGTCAGGTTCAGGATCTCCTCCAGGCTGCCCCGGTCCTCATCCGCGACCTGCAGCACGATGGAATATTCCTTGCCGTCCTCGCTATAATAGCCGGCGGTGCGGCCGGATAAAACTGTTTGCAGCATGGAGGCGATCTGCTGCACCGAAAGGCCCAGTTCGGCGGCTTTTTGCCTGTCCACCAGAACGAGTTCCTCCGGGGCGCCGATGCTGCGGTTGATGCGGCTGTCGGTCACGCCATCCACGGAATCCATGATCCCCTGGACCTCACGGGCGAGGGTTCCGGCCCTTTCCAGATCATGCCCGCGGATCAGCACTTCCAGGCGCCCGCCTCCGGTCAGGCGGCTCAGTGCCATCATGCCGGCGCTCGGCTGGACGCGGATTTTGGCCCCGGGTATGTTCCCCAGCAAAGGGCGCAGATGGTTTGCCACCTCCTCGCCGGAGCGCTTTCGCTCATTCTGCTGGACCAGGGAGAGCCGCATGAAGCCGGTGTGCGATTCCGCAGCGCCCCAGCCTCCTCCGCCGGTGATGGTGACCATGTTCCTGAGTTCCGGAACCTCGTTTTGCACCAGGCCCTCGAGCCGCTGCATCACGGCGTCGGTGATGTCCAATTTGGTGCCCGGCTCCATTTCGACGTTGACGCGGATCTCGCCTTCGTCGGTTTCCGGCATCAGCTCAGTCCCCACCAGAGGGATCAGCAGCAGCGACCCGGCCAGCAGGCCTGCCGCGATCAGGACCGTGGCCAGGCGATGGTCCAAAGCCAGATGGAGCAGCCGTTTGTATCTGTCCTCCAAAGCGGAGAGCAGGCCTCCCACGCGGTGGTAGAGCTTCTTGCCCAAACTCTCGTCGGGCCTGGCCTGGGGATCGGTGAGCGAGAGCAGGCGGCTGGAAAGCATCGGCACCAGGGTCAGGGCGGTGACCATGGAGCAGAGGATGGAAAAGCCGATCACGTAGGAAAGCTGTTTGAACAGGATGCCGCTCATCCCGCGGATGAAGATCAGGGGCAAAAACACCGCCAGGGTGGTCAGCGTGCTGGCAATGATCGGGGAAGTGACCTCTTTGGTGCCTTCGATCGAGGCCTGCTTTTTGCCCATGCCCTTTTCCCGCAGGCGATAGATGTTTTCCAGCACCACGATGGAATTGTCCAAGAGCATTCCGACCCCCAGGGCCAGCCCGCCCAGGCTCATCAGATTGAGGGTGAGCCCGCTGAAATAGAGCAGGCCGAAGGTGGCGATCACGGAAACGGGGATGGCGGTGGAAATGATGGCGGTGCTTTTGATGTTGCGCAGGAAGAAGAGCAGCACGAAAATCGCCAGTATGCCTCCGAAAAAGGCGGACATGCCGACGTTGCGGATGGAGCGGCTGATATAGACAGAGCTGTCCATGATCGGCAGCAGTTTCACCTGGGGGATGTCCCGGTTGATGTTGGCAATTTCCTTTTGCGCGGCCCGTGCCACGGCCACGGTGTTGGTGCCGGATTGCTTGTTCAGGGAGATCTGGACCCCGGTCTGGCCGTTTATCCGGGTGTGGCGGGTCACCCTGGCCCAGGAATCCTCGACCGCGGCGATCTGCTCCAGGGTGATGGGCGCTCCGCCGCGCTCCAGGACCACGGTCTGGCGCAGTTGGTCCAAACTGGTGAATTCGCCGGGAGTGCGGATGTTGATCTCGCTTTTGCCGCTGGTGACCGATCCGGCGGGCAGATTGACGTTGGCGGCGCGGATGGCGCTGAGCACCTGGTCCAGAGGGACGCGCAGGCCCTTGATCTTGTCCGGGTCCAGATTGATGTGGATCTCCCGGTCCAGTCCACCCCGGACGCTGACCGCGGCGATGCCCGGGACCCGTTCCAGGCGGTATTCGATCCGGTCGCTGATCAGGCGGCGCAGTTCCAGCTGGCTCAGTTCGCTGGTCACGCCGATCTGCATGATGGGCGTGGCGGAAAGGTCAAACTTCCAAAGTGAGGGACGACTGGCCTCGGCCGGAAGGACGGACACGATCCTGTCCAGGCGGTCGCGCACGTCGTTCGAGGCCGCGTCCAGGTCTGTGCCCCAGTTAAAGGAGATGCGGACTCTGCTGTTGCCTTCGCTGGATTCCGATTCGATCGATTCCACCCCCGGCACCGCCGCCAGGGCTTCTTCGATGGGGCGCGTGACCAACTGTTCGATCTCTTCCGGCGCGGCATTGCCGTAGCTGGTGGAGATGCTCAGGGAGGGGAATGTGACGTCCGGCAGCAGGTCGATCGGCAGCCTGGTGAGCGCCAATCCGCCCAGGATTATGACCACCAGCACCACCATAATGGTGAAGATCGGGCGTTCGACCGCTTTCTGGGCCATGCTCATGGTTTGCCTGCCGCCTTGCCTTTTTTGGCCTCTCCGGCTTGATCCGGCAGCTTGATTTTGGCCCCGTCCTGAAGCTGGTCCTGCCCCAGAACGATCACCTCGCCACTGATCCGGGGCTCCACCACTTCGGTGAAGTCGCCGTCGGTGATCCCTATTGTGATGGGTATGAAACTGGCCGTCTGGGCCTCAGGGTCAACCACAAAGACCCCGCTAAGCCTGTCCCTTTGGACTATCGCGGCCTTGGGCACCACCGGGACATTGTCGTGCTTCGCGTATTCGATCTGCACCCGGACGAACATCCCCGGTTTGAGCAGCCCCCAGGAGTTGGGGATGTCGATCTCGGCCCGGGCCTGGCGAGATACGTCCTGCAAAACAGGGGCCAGCCGGGCCAGGCGTCCGGAAAACTCGCGCTCCGGAAAGGCGTCGGTCTGTACGCTCACGGGCTGGCCGATCCTGATCCGGGCGTAATCGCGCTCGATCACGTCGATCTGGGCGGTGACGGTGCTGTTGTCCAGCAGGGTCAGGATGGGCACGTTGGGCGTCAGCAGATTGCCCTCGTCAACAAAGCGTTCGCCCACCACACGGGTGTTTCCGCCTCCGTTCCAGGCGGCCGTTATCCGGGTGTTGGAAAGCTGGATCTCAGCCGTGCGCACAAGCGATTCCGCCCTCTGCACCTCAGCCTGGACGATGTCGTATCTGGCTCTGGCCGCAGCTTTTTCGGCGTCGGTCTGGTCCATCACCGCCTGGCTGGAATAATTTTGCTCAAAGAGGGTTTTGACCGCTTCCCAATTGGCTTCCGCGGCTTTCCAAGCCAGCCTGGCCTGTTCCACCTGAGCCGTCGCGACGGCCAGGTTTGCCCGCGCCTGCTCCAACTGCTGCTGATAGACGTCGTCGTCCAACTCCGCGACCAACTGGCCCCGGGTCACCCTGTCCCCGATGTTCACCATTAGTCGTTCCAGGCGCCCCGCCACCTTGGGCGCGATGGTGAAGCCGGAGATCGGTTTGAGCGAACCGCTGAACTGGCCGATGTCACGTACGGTCATTGACTGCACCGGTGCGGTTTGCACCGGTACGGCCTGCTGCCCTCTGTTGCCCGCGCCCGAGGGGCTTTTTTCCCTGATCCGGGCGATCACGCGCCAGCCGATCAGGATCGCCAGAATGATCACCACCAGCCAGATTATCTTTTTCATATGTTTCTCCCAATTATATAAACCAATCACAGAGTCGGGGCCGGCTTGCCCGAAGCCCAACTTCCTGTTTTGCTTTCAGTTATCAGGATTTAACTTTCCTGGGGGACCGCCTGATATTGTCAATTTATATGTGCGGAAGAGGCTCGGCGCCATACGATATTAGATCCCTTGGGCCTGATCGCCTGGAATTGGGGCTTGGGGATCTTCCTCCCACTCCCATCCGGTCTCGGTTTCCTCCGTGAACGGATAGTCGTACGCGTCGATCCCGTAGCCGTGGAACTGGCCCTCCCAAACGCCATACCAGACCTGCTTGCCAGCCCCGTCCGGAAAGGCCGCGGTGGAGGTGGCGACATAGGCTTCGGGCGGATCTCCGAAGACCTGGAAGCTCCAGTTGTTCAGCGTTTCGGGGTCCAGATCGCTGGCTTGCACGGCTTCTTCGATTCCCAATTCCGCGGCGGGGCCATTGTTCTCATAGTGCTGATCGTAAGCCTGGCGGAGAGCCGTGATGGCTGTCTGCGCCTGGTTGGATCGGGTTTTTTGCACCCCGCTCAGATAGAGCGGAACGCCCAGGGCGAACAGAATGCCCAGCAGGATGATCACAAAGTGCGCCGCCACGCCCCAGATGGCGGCTTTGCCCGCTCCCCGGGCTTTCATCGGGGCCCTGTCCCTCCAAAGCACATAGAGTACCAGGCCCAATACAGGCAGGAAAAAGCAGGCCACACCCAGGATGCCGATGGGGCCGTCGTTTGTGGGCACGAGTTGGGAGATGTCCGGCAGGACGCGGAAACCGCAGTGGTTGCAGAAAGCGGAACCATCCGGGATATCCCGGCCGCATTTGGAACAAAACATGGTGGTCCTCCTTGTTCGCGAAGATATTGCTTAACTATCCTGGCCGGCTGCCGCTGTCAAGGTTTTTCGCTCTTGGCGCGGCCGATTCTTCAGACTTATCTTTCCCACATCTAAATCATTGCAAATTAGACCAGGCAAATGACAGCGAGCTAACGCAAAAGATTAACTGGCAATGCGATACTTGAATCGCGTGAAATCGTGATTATCCAGTTCCTCCAGT
>JAHYIU010000075.1 GCA_019429425.1 Candidatus Syntrophosphaera sp. | reverse complement strand
CGAAGGTTATGGTCTCTTTTTCCATGTTTGACTCCCGTGTTGTGTTGGAACCAAAATGAATAGCGTATATAATTTGTCAAGAACTTTTTACGTATACTTTTTGTCCACTTTTATGTGCAACGGTCTTGCTTGTTTGCTCATGACTTGCAGCCGGGAAAGCACCGCGCCTTCCGAGATCGCGAAGCCCACTTTCGATCCGCCTGGAGGAACCTATTCCACCTCCGTTAGCGTCACCATCACTTGCGCCACCAGCGGCGCGGAGATCAGATACAGCACCGACGGCAGCGATCCCACCGAAGCATCGATCCTCTACAGCGACCCGATAACGGTCTCGGCCTTCACAAACCTCAAGGCCAGGGGCTTCAAAAGCGGTTGGGATCCCAGCCCCGTTGCCAGCGCCACCTATCAAGTGACAGCCCAACCCACCGGGATGGCCTATGTCGATGGCGGCAGTTTCGTCACCCTGGTCCTGTACGATATCACCGCGACCGTTACCCTGAGCAGCTTTTGGATCGGCACCCATGAGGTCAGGCAGTCGGAATATGAAGCCGTGATGGGGGTCAACCCCTCTGATTACGTCGGTCCCGACAAGGCTGTGGAACATGTCAGTTGGATGAACGCGATCGAGTATTGCAACCGCCGCAGCCTCTTGGAGGGAATGACGCCCTGTTATAGCTACGGGGATTACGGCACCGACCCTGATTCCTGGCCGGCTGGCTGGGACACGGGATTTGGCAACCATCTCAACGTCTCCTGCGATTGGGAGGCTTCCGGATACCGGCTGCCCACAGAACACCAATGGTGGTTTGCCGCCAGGGGCGGAAACTTCAACCAGGGTTACACTTACAGCGGCAGCAACAACGCCAGCGCGGTGGCCTGGCACGCGGGAAACACCTGGGATCTGGGCCCTGGGCATCCCGATTTCGGCACCCACGACGTGGGATTGAAGGCCCCCAACGAACTGCTGACCTATGACATGAGCGGAAATGTCCTTGAATACTGCTGGGATATACATGGGGGCTTGATCTTTCAGGATCAGACCGACCCCACCGGATATTGGACGACGGGAGAATACCGCGTGGTCCGCGGAGGGAGTTGGCTCCAGACCTCCCCGGCTTGCCGGGTCGACTGGAGGGATGGATTCGTGCCCCACAGCATAGGGATGAACGGCTTCCGGGTCAGCCGCTCCGCCAACCCCAGATACTGAAAACTCCTTCACCCCGGGGTATCAGTTGCAGCCCTTGCCCCCACAGCATTGCACGGTAAACACTTAACGCTTGTGCAGCAATGACATGGCTTCAGGTAGTTGCCATCGCCCCCCTTATCAATACGGTGTCAATACGGACTCAATACGGACAAAGTCCGTAATGAGTCCGTATTGACACCGTATTGATAAGGGGGGCCAACGCCGGGATGACAAAGATTCCCGCACCGTGATAAGAGGTCTTTTCCTTACTACATTATGGACCCAGGGAAAAACCCCGGAGCCTCAGTTCATCAAAACTTTGGCGCTGAGGTTGGAATTACCGGCATTGACGCGGATCAGGTAAATCCCCGCGGGCAGGCGCGATCCGCCGGAGTCGGCTCCGTCCCACCTGAGTTCTGCAGCTCCGGCGGGCAGGAAGCTGCTCCAGGAGCGGATCTTCTGCCCCCGCGCGTTGTATACCGAGACTGTGGCTGATTGCGGCTCTTTGCTTTGCAGGGAAAGGGTGGTGCCGCTGGAGAAGGGATTGGGGAAAACCCTGTCCAGAACGAGGCTGGCGACCGGCGGAGCGGTTTCATCCGAAGCGGAACTGCCGCCCCAGATGCGGCCCACGAATTCCGGATGGTCGACATAGGGGTTGCGGTTGTACTGGAAAGCGTAGACACCCTGGTTCCGCGCGATCTCCAGCGAATCCGGAGGATCGAAATAATGCCACTGCACGAGGTCCGGGATCATGTTCACATTGGCCTGGGTGAGAGTGTCGTAGTAGCGGGTGTTGAAATAGAGCAGGGCGCGGGCGATGTTGCCTTTGGTCTCGTCCGCGGGCTCGAAAACGTTGATGCCATTGGCATTGGCGCCGCGGAAGCTTTGCCAGGGCGTCCAAGTGTAATAGACATTCGCAGTGGCGTGGTTGGCTACAGTGAACAGGGGCAGATTGCCGCGCGAGCTGTTGACAACGTCAGTACTAGGGAAAAGGTGATGCAGGTCAGACCTTCTTACCTGGTCATCTAAAACTCCAAACCAGCTCTGGGCGTAGGTGTGTTCGGTGTTGGGATTGCTGGAGCCGGTGTAATTGTATCCAACATCATGTTCGTATCCCGTGTATATGCATGTCACATAGCCGTTGTGGTTTTCAAGTTGTTGAAAAAGATAGACCTTGGCACCTGCATAGTTGTTGTAGGTGTTGGTGGAGATGAGTCCGTGCAGTCCGGCGTAGAGCTCGTTTCCGGTCAGGTCGATGACGGCGTCGTAGTAGTTTCCCTGGGCCAGGGCGAGGGCGGAAAATAGCAGCAGGATTGCCGCAAAGAGGGTCTTGCGCATGGGTTCAAAGGTCCTTGTTCAGATGGGGAAAGAGTTGGCTTTCAACGCACTCAATGAGGATGTGGAGGATGATGGTGTGGATCTCCTGGATCCTGTCGGTGGACGCGGCGGTCACAATGAGCTCCAGATCGCAGGATCCGCGAAGCTTTCCTCCTTCTTTGCCCAGCAGGGCGAAAGTGGTGCAGCCAAGATTGCGGGCGCTATCCAAAGCTTTGATCACGTTGGGCGAATTGCCGCTGGTGGAAATGCCGATCACGACGTCCTCCGGCTTGGCATAAGCTTCCACGCCGCGGGCGAAGACCTGCTCGAAACCGTAGTCGTTGCCCACGCAGGTGAGATGGGAGGGATCGGATAAGGCGATGGCGGGCAAGGCTTTGCGGTCCTGGTGAAAGCGGCCGGTCAGCTCCTCGGCGAAGTGCATGGCGTCGCACATCGAGCCGCCGTTCCCGAAGATGATCACCTTGCCACCCTGCCTGAAGCAATCCGCGATGCGGACCGCGACGCGTTCCATTTCCGCGAAATTGCCCTCCTCCTGCAGAAAGGCCTTGAGGGTACGTCCCGCCGCGGCGAAGGATTCCTGGATAATGTCGCGCATCAGAGGCTTTCCTCCACCTTGACCGTGGTCTTGAGCTCGCTTTGCTCGATCTCGTCAAATTCACCGAGGATTCCGTTGATCAGGCGCACCCGCTCTTTGTAAGGCAAAAAGGCGCTCTTGAAGCCGTTGAGGATCACGTATTTTATGGTGGGGTAATCCAGTTTGAGCTCGTTGATGGCCAGCATGTATTCGTCCGTGACGGTGGTGTCGCTGATGGTGCGGTTGTCCGTATTGATGGTCACGCGGAGGCCGTAATCGATATAAAAATCAATGGGATGGCTGCGGATATCGGGCACCGCCTTGGTGTGGAAATTACTCTTGATGCAGATCTCGAGCGGGATGCGGTGGTCATTCACATAGTTGAGCAGATCGCCGTCCTCGACCAGACGGGTGCCGTGGCCGATGCGGTGGGTGCCGCAATAATGCAGGGCCTGGTGGATGCTTTCGGTGCCGTAGGCCTCGCCGGCATGGATGGTGATGTTCAGGTTGTTCTTCAAAGCCAGGTCGAAAGCCTCTTTATGGTCCTTGGCGGGATGGTTGTATTCGCCTCCTGCGAGGTCGAAACCGATCACGCCCTTGTTTTTGAAGGCGATGGCCAGTTCCGCCAGCTTCACCGAGGTGGTGGGGTCCATGTTGCGGATGCCGCAGATGATGACGCCGGTCTTGATCCGGAAATCTCGCTCCGCCTGCTTCAGCCCGTCGATCACGGCCTGGGAGATCTCCGTCAGTTTCAAACCGCCATCGGTGTGCAGGATGGGGGAATAGCGCACTTCCATGTAGCGCACGTTCTCAGCCGCCGCGTCCTCGGCCAGTTCGTAGGCGGCGCGGGTCAGGCCCTCCCTGTTCTGCAGCACCAGGTTCACGATGTGAAAACCGCGCAGATAGTCTTCCAGGCTCACGGTGTGTTCGCCGCAGACGATCAGTTTACGCAATTCGTCCGGGTCCATTGTTGGCAGTCCTATGTTACGCTGTTTGGCCAGATCGATGATGGTGTCGATCCGCACGCTGCCATCCAGATGGACGTGCAGGTCGGTCTTGGGAAGTTTGTGAATGAACTCCCGGGTCATGTTTATCTTCATAATTCTATTCCCCTTTTAGGTAACTAACCAGTTTGGCGGGCCTTCGAAACGTGTCAAACAAAAAATGCGCAGGGGAGGCCGGAAACTACTTACGGTAGCGTTCCTTCCACTGCAGTTCGGGTTTTTCCAGGCGCGAGTGCCAAAGATAGCGTTCGATCTTTTCCCGCAGGGAATCGTCGATGCCCTGGGGCACGGGATAGAGGCCTGCGTTGAGGATCCGCTCCAGCAGAGTGACTGTGGCCTGGTAGACGTCTTTGAGGCCGTATTCATTGGTATGTTTGGCGACGTCATCCTCGGTGTGGCCGTAGTAGAGGGCCTTGCCACCCACCCGGGCCAGGTTCAGCGAGGGTATCTCATAGACGGAGAAGGGCATGCAGTCGCTGCTGTAGATGCTCAGGTTTTCGCTGAAGAGCAGGTTTTTCTCTTTGAGCAGGCCGCCCGCGTAACCCTGCAGTTCCTTGCTGCCGAGCACGAACATCACGTTGCGGCCGATGGGATCGCCGGCCAGATCGACGTTCAGCAACAAACGGAGGCGCTGTTTGATCTCTTCCTCATGGGCTTTCGCGTAGGCAAAACTGCCCAGCAGGCCGAGTTCTTCGCCGGAGAACCAGACGACGCGCAAGTCCCTCTCGGGCTGATGTTTGGCAAAATGCTCAGCCGCCTTGAGCAGGCACACGCTGCCTCCCGCGTTGTCACAGGCGCCGTGGGACCGCGCGACTGTGTCGTAATGCCCCACCAGCATGGTCAAAATGGAGTCCCGGCCCTTGCCGGGGATATCCAGAACGATGTTGTGGGCGGTTTTTGTTTCGGCTTTCTGCCTGATTTTGAGGCTGATTCTTTCTCCCGCGTGCCGGAGCAGCTTTTCGGCAAAATCATAACGCAGCATGGCGGCGGGAAACAGGCTTTCCTCCTCCCGCTTTTTCTGGCGGTGGGAATAGGAAAAGGCGTTCTTGTGCGGGGCGGAAATGCCGATGAAAGCTTTCACGCGGGTGTGCT
Source organism: Candidatus Syntrophosphaera sp. (assembly GCA_019429425.1). NCBI lineage: Bacteria > Pseudomonadati > Candidatus Cloacimonadota > Cloacimonadia (SeqCode) > Cloacimonadales (SeqCode) > Cloacimonadaceae (SeqCode) > Candidatus Syntrophosphaera > Candidatus Syntrophosphaera sp. The sequence goes on along the minus strand of JAHYIU010000075.1, from coordinate 6,852 downwards.
CGTAAAGTTCGTAAAGCCGCCGGTCGCTGTGGAAAAAGAGCACGATCTTGCCCTCATGGCGGCCGGGAGTGTGGATCAGCGCGTCCGCGTTTTCCAGGAAGACCAGTTCCCCCTCGATGTCTGTGTCGCCGCAAAGCCCGTAGGGAGTGGCTGACCAGCTCTTCTCCCCAGCCCGCATCTCCGCCGTTCCGGAGTCAAATCCATGCAGCTCAAAGGGTTCGCTTCGCGGATCGAGCCCCAGAGAGCGCAGCTGGTCTACGATGACCTGCCGGCCCCGGGCTTCGCCTTCAGTTCCGGACAGGCGCTCGAAATCGAGTTGCTTTAACAGTTGATAGAGGGTCATTGTTCTACTCCTTGCGTCGGTGGGTAAATTTTACTAGGTTGCCGCAGCTTGGCCAGGAAGTATGGTTTCATTTATCCTCTGTCGGGTAATAAGTTACGATCTTGTCCAAAGGCAGTCTGTCGTTGCTCCCGGCAAAGGAGGACATAAGTTTGGCATAGACCCCTTTGTCAGCGGGGTAGCCGAAGGGGGAAAGGGCAACGATGCGCCAGCTTTTTGGCAGTTTGAGGTATTTGCTCAGCACTTTTTCGCTGAAGGCGGCCAGCCAGCAACTGCCGATCCCGTGGTCCCAGGCGGTCAGGATCATCTGCTGGAAAGAGATGGCGGTATCCACCAGATAGTAATCCTGCTGGTTGATGCGCACGTTTTTGGAGGCATCCGCGCAGGCGATGATGAGGCAGGGCGCTTTGCTGATGAAAAAGTTCGAGAGACCGATCAGGCCACAATTCCTGGCCAGTTTCTTGATTTCATTGGGATCCTGAAAGACCAGATAGCGCCAGGGTTGCTTGTTCTGGGCAGAAGGAGCCAGGCGCCCGGCTTCCAATATATCGCGTAAGATGTCTTCCGGTATGGGATCGGGCAGAAAATCGCGCACGCTGTGGCGGCTGGCGATCAGTTCCTTGAGTTCCATCAGTTCTCCAAGTCTTTGGGATAGTTTATGTTGCGCAGCACGTTAGGGTCTTCCACCGGCACGTCTATCACCGTGCAGGCCTGGGCGCGGATGAGGCCGGCAAGGCCTTGTCCACCATCATCCGCATTGAGGTCCAGCCAGGCCGGGATGATGATGGGGTGGCCGCTTTGGCCTCCGTGCGAGGGTCGGATCACGGCGACCGGCTGTTCCCGCCAAGCTTGGATCAGGTTCAGAACTGTGTCTTTCCTGACAAAGGGATGGTCGACCGGCCAGACGAGATATCCCTTGGCGGCGGTATTTCCCTGTTCATCAATGGCTTGGCGCAGAGTGGCCAGCATGTCTGGAGTGTCATAACCCACGGCCACTATGACGTTATCGACACCAGATTCCAGCAAAGTGGATGTGATATGCTCGGCAAAGGCTTTTCCTTCGTAGCTGGCCAGCGCTTTGGGCTGACCGAAACGGCCTCCCTTTCCGGAGGCGGGAATGACGGCGATTAGGTCAGATAAGGGCATTGAAGTCTTCTATGGTGGCGTCCAGCTCGTCGAGATTGGTTTCAAAGGTCTCGATCCAATACTCGGGTTCCCACTGCCGCAGGATCTCTTCGTAGGTCTTGCCTTGTTGTTCCACCCAGGTGTAGTATTTGAGGTTGTGGATGCGCTTTCTGTCCCAGTATCCAAGCTCCAGGAAATTGTCCGTGTGCTGGAACTTGATCGGGCCTTCCCAATCCAGGGCTGCCTGCAGGTACGTATAATCACCCTTCAAGGCTCTTTGCTCCTCGAGGCGGGATTGATAGAGTTCAGCTGAATCCGTGAACACCGTGAAGACAATGTCATCTTCGTTGTATTCAAAATACTTGGCCTGCTTGATCGAGGCCAGCAGATTGGCGATGGAGGATATTCCCAGCAGGGGAAGGTTCTTCACCACATCTTCCGGAATTCCTTCCCGGATCAGGAATTCATGGCCCGCGGGTTCATTGAACAAGCGCAGCAGGCGCATGCAATCCTCATCACGAATGGCCGCGATGGCGTCTGTATTGCGCACATTGTGCACCCAGGGGACGTGTTTGTCGCCGATGCCCTCGATGCGGTGTCCGCCAAAGCCGTTATTCAGCAGGGTCGGGCATTCCAGAGCCTCAGAAGCAGTTGTTTTCAGCAGCGGAAACAGGGTTTTGAGGAAGTCACCGGCCGCGATGGTGCCGGCGGAACCGGTGGCGCTGACAAAGCCGCTGAGCCTGCTTTTGGGGTTTTTGGCAATATCCCAGATCTCTTTGATGGCGTCGCCGGTCACGTGGTAGTGCCAGAAAGGATTGCCAAACTCGTCGAACTGGTTCAGGATCACGTTGTGGGGATCGGGGCGCAATTCGTCGCACTTGTCATAGATCTCTTTGACGTTGGATTCGCAGCCTGGCGTCGCGATCACCTCGGCCCCGATCTCGCGCAGCCATTCAAAGCGTTCCGAGCTCATCTCCTCGGGCAGGATGGCCACCGCGGGACAGGCCAGCAAGGCGCAGTCGAAAGCTCCTCCGCGGCAGTAATTTCCTGTGGAGGGCCAGACCGCCTTGTCAAATTCCGGATCGAAATTTCCGCTTACCAGACGTGGTACCAGGCAACCATAGGCCGCGCCGACCTTGTGGGCTCCGGTGGGGAAGTATTTGCCCACCAGTCCGATGATCCGGGCTTTCACACCGGTCAGGGACGAGGGTATCTCAAAATAATCCGGGGGGCCGAACAGGCCTGTCTGGATATCGTTCTTCCAGGTGATGCGGAACAGGTTGAGCGGATCGAGGTCCCAGAGCCCGATTGGTTTCAGCCTCTGTTTGATGGCCTCCGGGATCGTCTCCGGAAACATCAGTTGGCGGATCGTGGGCAGGATGATACCGCGCTCCCGGCAGCGTTTTGCATTCTTCTTTATTACATCAGGTTTCAGTCCAGTAATTAGTTTCGGCATTGGTTTTTACTCCCATATATCACATAAACGATCGCAGCTTCCTGCATACGTCTTGCACTTTTGAGTTGAAAATCATTGAAGCAATTACAAACGGTTTGTAGCCCGCTTCCTGATAGGTGTGCAGACGATAGCGCTCAAAGACGGACTGGGCTACCTCACCTCGTTCACAGCTCACGCCGGAGATGTCGGCCGGCAGGCAATGCTCATAGAGCGCGTTGCCGTCCCGGGTCAGTTTCATCATCTCTTCCGTGCATTCCCAATCCAGGTGTTTGGCGTTTTCGGCCAGGCAGTGGCGCTCCAATTCTATCAGTCCCTCTGTGTCGCCCTGCCTCAACAAACTGGTTCGTTCCTGCATCACGGTCATCGGCGCCCAGGATTTGGGATAGACCACGTCCGCGTCCTTGAAAGCCTCTTGCATCGAGTGGGTGATGGTCAGCGAACCGCCGCTCTGGCCGGCAAATTCAGAAGCGGAGTTGATCGTTTCCGGCAGCAGTTCATAGCCTTCCGGGTGGGCCAGCACGACCTCCATCCCGAACCTGCTCATGAGGTTTATCACGCCTTGGGGCACGGAAAGCGGCTTTCCGTAGGAGGGTGAATAGGCCCAGCTCATGGCGATCTTTTTACCGCGCAGGTTTTCCCAGCCGCCAAAATAATCTTTGAGCTTGAGCAGGTCGGACAGGCTTTGGGTGGGATGATCCAGATCGCATTGCAGGTTCACCAGGGTGGGGCGTTGGGCCAGGACCCCGTTCTGGAAGCCTTCCGTAACCGCATCGGCCACTTCCGTCATGTAGGTATGTCCTTCGCCGGGATACATATCGTCGCGGATGCCGATCACTTCAGTGAGAAAGGAGATCATGGCAGCCGTTTCGCGCACCGTTTCGCCATGCGCGATCTGGGATTTGACCTCATCCAGTTCGGAAAGCGCCAGGCCCAGGCCGTTGACCGCGGAGGCAAAGCTGAACCGCGTGCGGGTGCTGTTGTCCCGGAAAATGGAGATCGCCAGGCCGTAATCAAAGATGCGCCAGGGCTTTTTGTCCCTGTGCAGCAATTGCAGGATCTCGGCCACCAGCATAACGGCCTTGAGGTTGGCCACGCTGTTTTCCCAAGTCAGCAGGAAATCCCTGCCATGGGTGTTGGTTTTGAGTGTTTCCAGTTCCTTCAGACGGAGCTTGATTAGCTCATGGTTGTTCATCGTTACCTCTTGTAAAATATGTCAGTTGGATGCATTGATCCGCTGGGCGGCCAGCAGCACGGCGTCGATGATCTGCTGATATCCAGTGCAGCGGCAGAGATTGCCCTTGAGGGCCTGCCGCACTTCAGCGCGGCTGGGATGGGGACTCTTTTTCAGCAGGGCCAAGGCTGTCAAGACCATTCCCGGAGTGCAGAATCCGCATTGGATCGCGCCCGCGTCCAGAAACGCCTGCTGGATGGGATGCAGGGTCCCGTCCGGGGCGGAAATTCCCTCAATGGTAATGATCTCGCAATCCATCACATCCTTGAGCTTCAGCCTGCAGGAGCGCTTGGCCTCGCCGTTCACCAGAACGGTGCAGGAACCGCAAACCCCGATGTCGCAGCCGATCTTGGTCCCGGTGAGGCTCAAATCCTCACGCAGCCAGGTGGAGAGCTTCTTCTCAGGAGGGTAAACCGAGTAAGTTTTATTATTGACTGTAATCATATTAGTTAGGTTCCTTGAATCAGAGTTTGAGAGTATTCATGAGACTTCTTTTTTGATAAAACAGAGGAACAGAGACACAGAGAACTTTTAGTTAGGGGCAGGCATCTCATCATTTGTTTCCAATATCCGTGGCAAAGCGTCCAGAGTCCTTCTGATTATACCGTCTTTGAGTAGCAGAACATTAAAATTGACCAGAAGACCGATGGGTTTCCCGGTGAGCTTTAGATAGCTTAGCAATTGAGCCTCATAAACCGGGTGCAGATCCTTAACTGATTTCAATTCCACCACCACCTGGCCCTCAACAATTATGTCGGCCCGGAGGTCTATGGTTACAGGCAAATCCTTGTAATTAAAGTTGATTTTCGGTTTTCTCTCATAATTTATCCCGCGTATATCCAGTTCGTGGCAGAAGCAATCCTGATAGAGTTTTTCCAGCAGACCGGGACCCAAAGCTCTATGCACTTCTATGCAGGCGCCAATTATATTGTGCGTAAGCTCATTAAGGGCAAGTTCATCGTGCATCAACAACTCCAAAAAAGGTACTTGTTTTTACTAATGGTCTTCTATGCCAGAGAAGGCAAAGTCATGTTACTTTATTCCTCTGTCTCTCTGTCCCTCTGTTTTATAAATCTTTTCAACTCATCCTAGACACTCGGCTTGATCTTGATTGGCAGATCGCAAAAGCGTTTTCCGGTGGCGCGGCAGATGGCGTTGGCGATCGCGGGTGCCATCAGTTCGTTGGTGGGCTCGCCGATGCCCTTGGCGCCTGAAGGCGAGGTGGGATCAGGATTTTCCACGATGATGGCCCTCATCTCCGGAAGGTCGGTGCTGCGCGCCAGACGGTAGTTATGGAAATTGGTCGGGACAACCTTCCCTTCCTCACAGGGACAGTTTTCCCACAAGGCGTAACCCGTTCCCATCGCCATTCCGCCAAAGTATTGCCCCTTGACCATGGCAGGATTCACCGCCTTGCCGACATCGTGGGCGGCAACCATGCTCAGGAGTGTCACTGCTCCGGTGGCCGGATCAACTTTCAGTTCAACCGCCTGACAGCCATAAACCCAAGTGAAATAAGCGTTTCCTTGCCCGGTATGCTCGTCCCAAGTCACCCGCGGGGCTTGGAACACACCGAAGGCATAGGGATAGATCTGATTGGCGAAGCAGAGCTTGATGGCTTCTTCCCAAGTCATGACCATATTTCCCTTCGCGTCGTACAAGCGCATATTCCTGAATTCCGTCACTTCCTTTTTGGCTCCCTTTAGCACAGCCTCTATGATGATGTCTTTCAAGATCCTGGCCGCGTTGACGACGGCCCCGCCGCCCATGATCGTACCCCGTGAAGCCACAGTGGTTCCGCCATCGGGGATATTGGAGGTGGAGGGCATCCGGTAGCGGATCCGTTCTTTTTCCAGGCCCAAATGTTCGGCGGCGAGCAGGATCATGGCGGATTCCGAACCCTGTCCGTTCTCATGGACCCCGGTCTCCAGAAGCACGGAACCGTCAGGCTGGACGTTGAGGATGGCGGAATTGAAATCCACCCCCTCGGCGCCGAGGCTCACTCCGCGGTAGCTGATGGCCAGGCCGATGCCGTACCATTCCTTGCTTTCAGGGTCGCCGAAAGAGCATTTTTGGCGCTTGGCTGCGTAATCCATCTCTTTTAATACTGTATCCATAACTTGCTGCAAAGAAACAATATGAGTGCTCAATACCTGTCCCGTTACGGTGATGGAGCCCTGCTTCACCATGTTCAGCCGGCGAAAAGCTATCTCGTCCAAACCCACTTTATCAGCCGCCATCTCGATCAATTGTTCAATGGCGAAATTCACCTGCGGCGAGCCGAAACCGCGCATCGCGCCGCAGAAAACGTTGTTGGTATAGACTCCATAGACGTTGCAATGCACGTGCGGCACTTCGTAGCAGCCGCAGCATTGGACGGTGGAACGCCATGTGACCCAGGGAGTTACGCTGCAATAAGCGCCTCCGTCGGCCACCATGCGGGTTTTCACAAACTGGATCTCTCCACTCTTCTTCAACCCCATGCGATACTGCAGCTTATAGGGATGGCGCTTATAGCTTTCGCGCAGGCTCCACTCACGGGCATAGGTGATCTTCACGGGCCGCTTCAAAAGCCAGGCGCAGAGCGCCGCGCGGGCGCAAACCAAGGCCGCTGTGTCGTCCTTGCCGCCAAATCCGCCGCCCATAGGCACGGTTTTCACCTCCACGTCCTTGAGCTCCAAACCCAAGGTGGAAGCCACA
>JAHYIU010000074.1 GCA_019429425.1 Candidatus Syntrophosphaera sp. | reverse complement strand
TGGAAAGAGGAATCCAGCGCTCGGGGGCATTCAATTCTATGGGGGGCTCTGTAGCACAAATACGACACTACAGCTCAGAAATATAACAACGAAAAACAGTCAACCTATTTCAGGACTTGACAGGGCGATAGGGACAGAAAACAGGCGGGGAGAGGGAAACAGGTGTCCGGAAAAGAGGCATGGCCCGAGCGGTCAAAACAAATCCTTTACAAGAAACGGGAAGCTCGAAAAAGGAGACAAACGGTACCCCGGGCAGGCTGGTCCAGGGTGATCAAACACAGATGGAGAAAGGAAAAGCGACACTTGCCAAAAGCACAGGACCAAGCGGAGAAAACAGCGCGCAGCGAACAGCGGAAACTCTACACGGTTTCCCGGGTTTACCGCGTTTCGATCCTTGAAGGCGTTTTTGCCCAGATCTATGGCGGCCTGGCAAACATCGGCAGCAGTTTCATCACCAAATTCCTGGTGCTCTTGGGTGCCACGCCTCTTCAATTCAGCGTTCTGAGCGCCCTCGGACAGGTTTCCGCGGTTTTCCAACCCCTCGGAGTGGCTTTGATGCACCGCCTGAAAAAGCGGCGCAGGGTATGCATCCTGGTGACCGCGGCGGGCCGTTTCCTGACCTTTTTCATCGGCGCGGCGCTCTGGTTTCACGATCCGCAATACGGCATCATCTACGTGCTGGCCCTGCTCTTTGTCAGCGCGGGTTTGCAGGCCGCGGGGGCCAATATCTGGATCGCCTGGGTGAGCGACCTGATCCCGGTTGGGATCCGGGGCCGCTTCTTTGCCCGGCGCAACCAGATACTGGTGTTCGCCGGACTCGTCGTGGGCTACATTTTCAGCTACTTCACCGACCTCTTCGAAAAAGGGGGCGGCAGCCTGAGCGGAGTTTTCTCCAGATGGCTGGACCCGGAACTGTTTTTCACCCCGGCGAACCAGACCCGGTTCCTGGCCGCGGTATTCGTTATCGCGGCCGTGCTGGGCTTCATCGGCCTGGCAATCCTGGCCCGGCAGCCGGACCGGAAACGCTCGCTCCAGCAGAACCTCGCCCTCCGGCAGCAATTTCTGGAACCCTTTGCCAACAAGAATTTCCGGCTGCTGCTGGCCTTTGGGGTCTGGTGGATGCTGGCGATCGGGGTGGGCAGCGCCTTTTGGGGCCCTTTCATGCTGAAGAAACTGCACATGAGCATGTTCCAGATGCAACTCTACGGCACCCTGCACATGGCTTCTTCCCTGCTTTCCTACACGTTTTGGGGCAGGTTCATAGACCGCCATGGAAACAAGGCCGCGATGCTGATATGCGTGATCCTGGGCGGCCTCAATCCCATGTTCTGGCTGACCATGACGCCCCAGAACTACGGAATTCTGTGGTTTGAGGGCCTGATCTCGGGTTTCATGTGGGCCGGAAACGGAGTCGTGATCACCAACTTCGTCCTGGCGATCGCCGGTAAGGGCCGGGAACAAACCTACAGCGCTCTATATGGCGCGATCGCGGGGGTGAGCATGATGGCCTCAACCCTGCTCACAGGCGTGTTTTTCCCCGGCAAGCTGGATATCGGGATCAGGATCCTGGAGCCGGAACAGGTGGTTTTCGGAGTGGGCGGCATCCTGCGCTGGCTGAGCATCATCCCGCTTCTGGGGGTGCGGGAAAGGATGAAATAGGTCCCCGGGGCAAGATCTGGTCCAAAGCGCTTGCCATCCTGCAGTTTGGCTCCGTTGAAGCAGGTTTGGAAAAACTCGGATACAGACCCGGATTTGCACAGAAGATGCACCGAAAGGAAATCGCCTCTTCATTGCCAACATTATGATAACCAGATAGATAGCGATTTTGATTGACAAAAATGCCTGCCTGTGGGCAGTTGATTTTTTTTAATGTAAATCGTGCGATGCGGTCGCGGGCCACCCTGAAAAAGCTTGAAACTGCCTTCAGTAAAGGGTCCCGCCTATCGCCCGGCATCTGAAGACCCGATATAAACAAAGGAGAACCAAATGGCTGTTCCGAAAAGAAAGACCTCGAAAACACGCAGAGATAAACGCAGGACCCATGACGCGCTGCCGCTTCCGGCCGTGACCACGTGTTCCAAATGCGGAGAACCGACGCGTCCGCACCACGTTTGTGACAATTGTGGGACCTACGCCGGCAAGCAGATCAAAGCCGCCAAGGAGTGATGTGCGCATTGCCGTAGACGCTTTCGGGAGCGACAAAGCGCCGTTTCCTGAAATCGAGGGCGCGATCCAGGCAATCAAGGAAGATTTCTGCCAGGAGATTGTGCTGGTGGGGGACGAATCAATTCTGCGGCATGAGCTGGAAAAGTATTATTACGATCCGGCCCGCATTAGCATCGTCCATGCCAGCGAACGCATCACCATGGAAGACCACGCCGCCGAGGCGGTCCGCGCCAAAAAGGATTCCTCGATGGTGCGAACGGTCGAACTGCACAAGTCCGGCGAGGTGGACGCGGCCCTGAGCGCGGGAAATTCCGGCGCCTTCATGGCCGCATCGCTGCTGAGCTACGGACGCGTGAAAGGTGTTTCGCGCCCGGCGATCGCCGTGACGGTTCCCACCCAGAAACATCACGAGATCCTTCTGGACATGGGCGCCAACGTTGATTGCGATGCGGAAAACCTGCTTCAATTCGCCCAATTGGGCAGCATCTATTTCAGCTATACCTACAAGGTCGAAAAGCCCCGGGTCGCCCTGCTCAACATCGGCGAAGAGAGCGCCAAGGGCAACTCCATCACCCGCGAGGCGCATCAGCTTCTGGTGGGAGCCAAAGACCTGAATTTCATCGGCAATATCGAAGGCAAGGACGTTTTGAAGGGCATCTGCGACGTCGTGGTCTGCGACGGATTCGTGGGCAACGTGGTTTTGAAAACGATCGAAGGCGCGGTCATTTCCGTCTTCGACATCCTAAAAGAGCAATTCAACAAGGACTGGATCGCCAAATTCGGCGCCATGCTTTCCTATCCGGTTTACAGCTATCTGAAAAGGAAACTGGACCACACCGAATACGGCGGCGCTCTTTTGGTCGGGCTCAACGGCACCAGCATCGTCTGCCACGGACGGAGCAACGCCCTGGCGATCAAAAACGCGGTCCGCTTCGCCGTCCGCATTGCCCAATCGGGATTCGTGCGGCACACCAAAGAGTATTTTGAGAGGATTCAGTAATGCCTTTGTACAACGCGAAATTCTCAGCCTTCGGGAGCCACGCTCCGAAGAAAATAGTGAACAATTTTGACCTGGAAAAGCGTGTCGATACCTCCGACGAATGGATCCGCTCGCGCACCGGGATGTTCGAACGCCACTATGCCAGCCCGGATGAGGCTGCCAGCGATATCGCCACCCAGGCTGTCATCAATGCCGTCGAAGCTTCCAATGTGAAATATAAGGATATCGACCTGATCATCGTGGCCACGGTGACCGGAGATTATCCCTTCCCCTCCACAGCCTGCATAGTGCAAAAGAATCTCGGCCTGAAAGGCATTCCCGCCTTCGACGTTTCCGCCGGCTGCACGGGCTTTGTTTACGCGCTCGACGTGGCCAAGAACTACGTGGAGAACGGCGGCATCAAGAACGTGCTGGTCATCGGCGTGGACATCCTGACCAAGATCACGAACTGGGAAGACCGGGGAACCTGCGTTCTCTTCGGAGACGGAGCCGGTGCCACCATCGTCTCCCGGGCCAAGCGGAGCGACATTTCCCGGATCATCGATTCTCTCATCCTTGCCGACGGCAGCCAAAGCGACCTCTTATACCAAGCCGCGGGCGGTTCCAGGATGCCAGCCTCTAACGACAGCGTGGATCAGAACCTGCACACGGTCTACATGGAGGGAAACAAGATCTACAAGAACGCCATCCGCTCCATGTTCGCATCCACGGATGAGTTGCTGCGCCGCAACAAGCTGGAAACCAAGGACGTGGACTGGATCATACCCCACCAGGCCAACCTGCGCATCATCGAAGGCCTCGCGGACAAGCTGAAGGTCCCGATGAGCAAGGTGATCGTCAACATCGAAAAATACGGCAACACCTCCTCAGCCACCATTCCCTTGGCCATGGACGAAGCGATCCGCAACAAGAAGATCCGCCGCGGAGACATCATCCTGCTGACCTCGTTCGGTGCCGGCCTCACCTGGGGCAGCATCCTGGCCAGATATTAAGGGGGCCAAAATGAAGACTGCTTTTGTATTTCCCGGACAGGGGGCGCAATATGTGGGCATGGCAAGTGATTTCATGGCCCAGGAACCGGAATTCGCGGCGCTGCTGCTGGAATTTGACCGGGAACATTGCACGGAGTTGGAAAACGTGATGCTGGAGGGACCTGAGGACCGGCTCAAGGAAACCAGCCACACCCAGCCGGCAATCCTCTTCCACAGCATCTGCGCCTTGCAGAGCTTTGCCCGGCGCTCCGGACTCAAGCCGGATTTCGTGGCCGGCCATTCCCTGGGCGAATTCACCGCTCTGGTGGCCAACGGGACCCTGAATTGGAAGGATGCCATGCATCTGGTCCACAAGCGCGGAGAGTTCATGATCAAAGCCAACGCGGGCGTGCCTTTTGCCATGGCCGCCGTATTGGGCCTCGCCGCACGGGACGTCGTGGATATCTGCGCGGAAGCCGGATCCGCGGGACTGGTGAGGGCCGTGAACTTCAACACGCCGGTCCAAACGGTGATCTCCGGAACCGAACCGGGAGTCGCCCGGGCTTCTGAACTGGCTAGGGAAAAAGGCGCGAAACGCGTCGTCCCGCTCGTGGTGGGCGGTCCTTTCCACACCGAACTGATCCGGGACGCGAGCCTCTGGCTGGCCGCGGAAATGCAAACCGTGGAATTCAGAGACTCAGCCATTCCCCTGGTCTCCAATGTGGACGCGCTTCCCAACACCAGTGGCTCCGTGAGCCGGGAAAAACTCACCCGCCAGGTGATCTCGCCGGTGCTTTGGGTGGACTGCGTGCAGCATATGATAGATGCCGGAGTGCGCCGTTTCATCGAGTTCGGACCGCAAAAAGTCCTCTCTGGAATGATAAAGTCTATTGACAAAGATGCGCAGGTTTTAAATTTGGACAAACTTGCGGATCTTGACAGTTTGCTGAGTGAACTGGAATGATGTAAGGCTTATTCAATAAAAGGTTTAACAAGGATCAAATGAAATACGACCTGAAAGATAATGTTGTGGTGATCACAGGTTCCGCCCGCGGAATCGGCTTCGCGATCGCGCAGGCCTTTGCCGCGCAAAGCGCTCACTCCGTAATCATCGACCTGAACCAGGAACTGGTGGACAAGGCCGTCCAAGCCCTCGCGGAGAAAGGTTTATCCGCCTCCGGATACGTGGGAAACGTCACCGATTCCGCCGGCATGGACGAGGTTTTTTCTTCCATCATGGCGGCCCGGGGCAGGATCGATTGCCTGGTGAACAATGCCGGGATCACTCGCGACAATCTGCTTTTGCGGATGAAGGAAGAGGAATGGAGCCTGGTGATGGAGATCAATCTCAAGGGCACCTTTCTCTGTTCCCAAAAGGTTTTCAAGCACATGATGAAGGCTAGAGCCGGCTCGATCATCAACATCGCCAGCGTGATCGGGATCATGGGCAATGCCGGCCAGGCCAACTACGCTGCCTCAAAAGGCGGCATCATCGCCTTCACCAAAAGCTGCGCCAGGGAATTTGCCTCCAGGGGTGTGCGCGTCAACGCCATCGCCCCGGGATTCATAGAAACAGAAATGACCGCCACTCTTCCTGAAGAAGTGGTGGCAGGCTATGCCAAAGCGATCCCGCTGCAGAAGATGGGCAGCCCGGCCGACGTTGCCAGGCTATGCCTGTTCCTCGCTTCGCCGGAAAGCTCTTACATCACCGGTCAGACCATTGCCGTCGACGGCGGCCTGACCATGCACTAAAGCGTTGAAAGGGAAACCGTTCAATATAACACACGCTCTTCAATAAACATAGGAGGAATAATGGATATTGAAGCCAAAGTCAAACAGATCGTGATGGACAAACTCGGGGTGGAAGAATCTCAGATCGTCCCCTCGGCCAACTTCATCGAAGACCTGCGCGCCGATTCACTGGACACGGTGGAATTGGTGATGGCATTTGAGGAAGAATTCTCGATCAGCATCCCTGATGAAGATCAGGATAAGCTCCGCACTGTCGGACAAGCCATCGATTATCTGAAGGAAAAGCTGGCTTAAAAAACCACCCGAATCAATCCTGATAGCTTCTGCTATCAGGATTGATTCTTTAATTTTATTCAACAACCGCCGTCATTCCGGCCGCGGGCAAATCCTGCTCCGGAAAGGGATGGAACATTTCGACAAGCAAGTTCTTCAAGTGAGGTTCAGACGATGAAAAAACGAGTGGTAATCACCGGTTTGGGCGCCATAACGCCCGTGGGGCACAATGTTGCCGAGACCTGGCAAAACCTGGTGGACGGGGTCTCCGGAGTGGCCACCATCACCAATTTCGACACATCCGCGATCAGCAGCCATATCGCCGCCCAGATCAAGAACTACAAGACAGAAGACCATTTTGACACCAAGGAAGGCCGCAAGCTCGACCTCTTTACCCAATACGCCCTGATCGCCTCGCGCGAAGCGGTCAAAGACGCGGGGCTGGTTTCCTACTCTGGGGATGCCAGAAGGGTCGGCGTGATCACGGGTGTGGGCATGGGCGGAATCCTCACTTTCGAAGAGGAAGCCATCAAAAAACATACCCAGGGCCCGCGCCGGATCAGCCCTTTCTTCATACCGAAGATGATCGGCAACATCGCCGCCGCCCATATCGCCATCGAAAACGGCTTCAAGGGCATCAACTTTAACGTGACCAGCGCCTGCGCCAGTGCCAACCATGCCATCGGAACCGCCTTCCGCACCATCCAATACGGCGACGCGGACATCATCATCAGCGGCGGAGCCGAAGCGGCCGTGACCTTGCTGGCGATCGGCGGATTCTGCGCCATGCGCGCGCTTTCCACCCGCAATGACGAACCGGCCAAGGCTTCCCGGCCTTTTGACGCCGAGCGGGATGGATTCGTGATGAGCGAAGGAAGCGCTTTGATCGTTTTGGAGGAGCTGGAGCACGCCAAGGCCCGCGGGGCCAGGATCTACGCGGAACTGGCCGGTTACGGCGCCACCGACGACGCTTTCCACATCACCGCGCCCACCGAAGACGGCGCCGGAAGCGCGGAAGCGATGCGGACCGCCATCGCCGATGCCGGCCTCAAGCCCCAGGACATCGACTACATCAATGCCCACGGGACTTCCACCCCCCTCAACGACAAAGGCGAGACCCTCTCCATCAAAAGCTGCTTTGGAGACCACGCCTACAAGCTGAAGATCAATTCCACCAAATCCATGGTCGGCCATATGCTCGGCGCTGCTGCTGGGATCGAGGCCATCGTCTGCGCCAAGACCATCGAGACCGGGATCCTGCATCCCACCATCAATCTCACCCATCCCGATCCGGATTGCGATCTGGACTACGTTCCGCACCAAGCCCAGCGCCTGGACGTAAATGCCGCCCTCTCCAATTCCCTGGGTTTTGGCGGACACAACGCGTCCATAGTGATCAAAAGATACGTCTGAGAAACAACGCGAAGGATGGGGCTGACCATGCAGAACTGGCTTTGCCGCCGCGGAGGCGAACAATGAAGAGGATCATCCAAAAGATCAGCCAGTATTTCAGCGGCAAACAAATCTCGGAGCAGTATCCCAAATGGGAAAAGAGCCTCAGCCAGTTCCAGAAGAGGATCGATTACAATTTCCACGATACCACCCTGCTCAGGGCCGCCCTCACCCATAAATCCTACCTGCGGCGCAAGTTTGACGACCACAAGACCCCCTCGCCTTTCGAGCGCATGGAGTTTCTGGGCGATTCGATCCTGGGCTTCATCGTTTCCCGCGAGCTCTTTTCCCGCCATCCCGACGAGGCCGAGGGAAAACTCAGCAAACTCAAGTCCAAGATCGTTTCCGAGACCTATCTGAACCTCAAGGCAAACACCCTTGAGATCGGAAAATATGTCCTCCTCAGCCCCGAGGAACACCAAGCCGGAGGCGCCAAAAAACCTTCCATCCTCAGCGACACCATCGAAGCCCTGATCTGCGCCATCTATCTGGATAGCGGGATCGCCTCCGCCTCGCGCTTCATCAAAACCCACATCCTCACCGACTATGAGACCACGGTCACCCGCAACGAACTGGTGAACTACAAAAGCATCCTCCAGGAGCACATGCAGTCTCGCAACCAGGAACCGCCGCGTTACGTGACCATTGCCGAAGAGGGGCCCGAACACAACAAGACCTTCACTGTCGAGGTGCGGCAGGATGGCAAATTGCTCGGCTCTGGGAAAGGCTCCACCAAAAAAACCGCCCAACAGGAAGCCGCGCGCAGCGCCTGCCAGAAACTGGGGATCTAGCCCTGCCCGCTCCCGATCAGGTTTTTTCCTTTCTCAAGACTCTCAAAGCCACCTTTATAAAAGAATAACGTGCCTCCAACCGTGATCTCCCGTTCAATCTCCAACTTATTAAAATCCGGATCTTTACCCCATCGCCCCCCTTATCATTACGGTGTCAATACGGACTCATTACGGACTTTGTCCGTAATGAGTCCGTATTGACACCGTAATGATAAGGAGAGCCAAGACTGGAGGGATCATGCAACTCATTGTCAATGAAGGTGATGGGAGAGTGGGCTGGAAGGCGGGGGAAAACCGGTGAACAAGCGGCATCTGATCTATCCTTTGTTTTTGCCCATGCGGGGCTGCCCGCGCCGCTGCGTTTATTGCGACCAGAACAAGATCAGCGGCTCCGGGGAATTCGACCTGGAAAACGCAGTCGGTGAAGTGGCTGGGTTTATCCGCCGCAATCCCGGACGGGACAAGCAGGTGGCTTTTTACGGGGGAAGTTTCACCGCGCTGGATGAGGCTTTCCGGAGCGAAGTAATCGAGCGGATCGGCTCAGTCTGCGATCCCAAGACCACTTTCCGTATCTCCACCCATCCCCTGTATGTGGAGTCCGCGATCCTCGACTGGTGCGCGTCAAAAGGGATCCGGACGATCGAGCTGGGGATCCAGGATTTCTGCGACGCGGTTCTGGTCCGGTCCGGACGCGGCTATACCGGCCAAGAAGCCAGGGAAGCGGCCTTGCGGGTGAAAGAAAGAGGCTTCGAACTCGGCGCGCAACTGATGCCAGGGCTTCCGGGCTGGAGCGATGAGAGCCTCAGGATCAACCATGATGCCCTGGCAGAGCTGAAACCCGCGCTGCTGCGGCTATATCCGCTGATCGTGATCAAAGGTACGCCTCTGGAGCGGATCTACCTGGAGGGCAAATACAAGCCGCTTTCTTTGGAGGAAGCCGTGGACCAATGTGCGGATTATTTTCCCCTGGCCAAGGCCAACGGCATTCGTATCATCAAGCTAGGCCTGCCGGCGAACCTTTCACCCGAGGCAATTGTTGCCGGTCCCTGGCATCCCGCCTTCGGCGAATTGGTGCGGGCGGAATTACGCTACCGCCTGATGTTTGATCCGGCCTCAGACACGGCGACGCAGGAACTTAGCGAACGAGACCTGGCCCTGATCCGGGTTTACCGGGGTGCTGAATTCAACCCGCAGCAAAGAGATCTTTGAAGGCTATCTAAAAGTCAAACAATATGTTATGCCATATGAGCTAAGAAAATGCTTGACAGATGATGCGGTTACCGGCTAAGAGAACAAATATTGCAAATAACAAGTTTTGCGCTCCGGCGCCCAAGGACTCGCACATGAGTAAGTACTTTCTGCCCGCGGTTGTCTGCTTTTTGTTTTTCCTGACCGCCTGCGACATCACCCAGCCCCGGCTTCCCAAGTGGAACGTGGACATTTCCGTGCCCCTGATGAACCAAAGGTTTATGGTTTCGGACCTGGCCGACAGCGTGCATATCATCATCGGCGAAGGGCAGGTCCTGACTCTCACCGATACCGGCTATGCCGAATCCGATCCCTTCGGGGACGTGAATTTCACTCCCGCCATAGATTTCAGCGCCGTTCCGCTCTTTTCCGGTATCCAGGTCGAACTGGACCTGCCCTTTTCCGATCCCGCGGACGTAGTGCACCTCACGTACGGCAGATTCGACGAGGGAGTGCTGAACTACTTTTTCAACATCGCGGACCGGGAAAACACCCAGATCAGCCTTGTCTTGCCGGAAGTTCTCAACCCCGCGGGGCAGCCTTTCACCATCATCTACGACGGCAGCATCGGCTGGCAGAGCGCGAGCATGGTGGGATACGAGATCGGGACTGAAAACTCCGGGCAGGTCTTGGAGCACATTGACGCGATCCTGACCATTACCTCAAACCATCCGGACGGAACACCGCTGGGGACCGCATCGATCCTGATGAATGAGCAGGTCGGCTTCAACAAGTTCCAGGGCTACCTGTTCAACTATGTGCGCGAACTGGTGGGCGAGGCATCCCTGATCACCATCGACTATCCCTACGAATTGGAAAACGCGATCCAATTGATGCATGCTTCCGTAGCTCTGCAAGTGACCAACGAAGTCGGCTTCGCGGCTGAGTTCCGGGGCGAATTGCGAGCCAGGAACAACAGGACAGGATTGGAGCACATTGTCCCGATCTGCGATGACATTGGCCAAAACTTCCGCGTCAATCCGGCGTCCGTAAGCGGCCCCACGATCACGGAACTGGTTTTTTCCAGCCATGTGAGCGAATTGCTGCAGATCCTGCCGGACGAGATCGAAATCCAAAACGCCTACCTGCTCATCAACGGCGGCTACAACGGCATCCCGGGATTCGTGGAGGAGGGGAAACGGATCTTTTGCCACTACCAGATCGACGCGCCGCTGGAATTGGTCCTTTATGAACACACATTCGAAGACAGCGAGCCCACCGCTGTGGAGATGTCCCCGGAAATCAGAGACCTGATCAGGAATACGGTGGCCAGCTCATACTTGGCTTTCGAGGTTGTAAACACTGTCCCCGTGGGCGGGCGGGCCACTTTCTACATCTCCAGAAACAACCAGATCGACACCAACGATCCGGCCACTTTTGCCATCAGCCGGACTATCACCCTGCATTCTTCCCAATACACCGGCCCCGAGGTGGCTGCTGACGGCGTCCAGACCATCCGGCTGGAACTTTCCGAAGCGGAATTGCAAAGCTTTGACAGCCCGAAGGTCTATCTGCTCTGGACCTTCAGCTTTGAGGCGACCGACGGAGTCGTGACCATAACCGCTTCGCCCGCGGATTATGTCCAGGTGCGGAGCATGCTGAGCGCCAACCTGCTTATCGAGGTGGATGAATGAAAAAACCCGTTTTTTCCCTGCTGTTGCTGCTGGTTCTTACAGCCTTGCCGGCAACCACTTTCACGTCCCGGTCCCTGCTCTTTGCCGACAGCTACATGCTGCGAGCCAAAGGCAGCGAGGCCAACTATTGGAATCCCGCCCTGCTCAACGAACTCGACCGCGATTTCTGGCTACCGGTTCTGAACCTGGGTGTTTACGCCACCAACAATTCCTTCGATCTGGCGCTTTACAACCATATAATGGATCGGGATTTCTTGACTGAGGTGGATAAACAAATGATCCTGGACGCCATCGACGGCAAGGAAACTTTCGGCCTGGGCGTGAATATGGGCCTGTTTGGCTTCACCATGGGCAAGCTGGCGCTGAGCAGCTCAGTTCAGGTGGGAATGCGCGGATCGCTGTCGGAAGAGTATCTGGAGCTTTTGCTCATGGGCAATGGGGACGGCAGCCAGGTCTATGAATTCACGGAAGAAGAGAACTATCTTGAAGCTTTGGGCCATACCGACCTGACCCTGGGGGTGGGAGACATCCAACTGCCACTGCCTGCAGATCTGGCCCCGCTTCGCTTTGGCGCCTCGGCCAGTTTGTTGGGCGGCATCGGCAACGCATATACTGAAGAGTTTTATGGCAGATTCAGCACCAGCCTGGAAGAGGGCCTTGGCCTGGAACAAAACGTCACCCTCAGGACAGGATTGGCCGGATATGGCTTCAAAGGCATGCTGGGCGTGGCTTGGGACCCCATTGAAAACCTTTCTGCCGGGCTTACCTTGGACAACATTTTCGGCTTCATCAACTGGCAGATGGAAACCAAGGATTACACTTACCGGGCTTCGGTGGATAGCGTCTATATCGCGGACCTGGGCGAAGATCTGGAAGACATCTTCACCGAGGAATCCGCGGAGATCGAGATCGATCCCTACTCCACCAAACTGCCGCCTGAAATGAGGCTGGCAGCCATGTACCGCCTGCCCTTCGCGTCTGTCTCCGCGGATTTTGTGCAGGGTTTTGGGAACAGCGTCAACGTGAATAAGCAGGCCAGAGTCTCACTGGGCGCGGAATTTCTGCCAGTTGCAATGCTTCCGCTCTACCTGGGATTCGGGACCGGTCACGCGGATTATCCCTGGCGGGTTTCC
>JAHYIU010000073.1 GCA_019429425.1 Candidatus Syntrophosphaera sp. | reverse complement strand
ATCAGTCAGGTCATGCAAATCTGCCTCAGTAGCTCCAGACACTACGACACCTCACCTTATAGAGCCGATCTGATCGAACCATGGCAGTTGAAAATCAGGCTGGTATAAAAAATGGGGGAATGCCAGATATTTTTCCGATTGACAAAAAATCCCGGAGCGTGGACTTTGGCAAAGTCCGGTTTTGCTTCAGAGATCAAAGGTGGGGCCGGGAAGGAGAGAGTATAGCACGATGAGAGTGGACGAAGGGGATTACAGATCCTGGCGAGGCCAGTTCGGGACCCATGAACTGGATTTCACCCGCATCCTGGAAGGGATCTGGAAACTGCTCTGCGGCGATTGTTCCTGGCTGGAAGAGAGGGATGGGTTTTACCTGCTTATCGAGTTTTCCAACCGGGCGCGCCAGAAGCAGAACCAGATGATCCGGGAACTCTGCGAACTGAGCAGACGGAACCGCTGGGAGGTCCATTCCGCCCGCGCCGCTGCGCTCTTTCTGCGCCTGAAGCCGCAGGCCGGGATCCTGGGCAATAAACTGGCCGCGCTGGACGGGGAAGGCTTTTACCGCTATCTCTACAGGGTCTTGGAAAACAACCTGATCCTCTGCAACAATCAGCTCATCGAAGAACTCATCAATTCCCGGGACGCAGGGCGGTCCACCGAAACTCTGCGCAACGACGACGGATTGCCGGATGAGGCTCTCTATGAGGGGCTGACCCGGCCTGGCCGCAATTACAAAACGCTGCATGACCTGATCAACGACCTGCAGGCGCGGCTGCGGGCTTCCCAGCTTCGCGCCTGGCTCAAGGAGGACTGGGAGCCCCAGGACCTGAACGCCCTCTGCCAGTACTACGAGGCGCTGGGCAACATCGAAACAGAAAGACTGGGCCGGGAAAGCAAGGACTATGTCGATCAGATCCATTCCCGCCTCAGGAACAAATTCCGCAACTACCTGGAATACAAAGGCCTCGATACCGAGGACGCCCGGGCCTTTTTCACTCTGGAGCTGCCAAAATTATGTCAGGAAACTCCGGTGTCCGCCACATACAAAATAAGGGAGGGGGAAACAGATGTTTCGCATACTGAGTGACGACAAAGCTGAAAGCCTGTTCCAGGTCTATCTGGATTCGATCAGATCCTCCAGGGAACAAGACCTGCCCAGCTTCCCCCTGCCTGAAAAGCCATCTGCCGCAAAGGGCCAGCGAGGCAGGGAGCCGGAGTTCACCTTCTCTCCGGATAAGCTGTTGGGCAACGTCCGGCTGCTGGACGACGGGGAATATCTGGTCCATTTCCTCGTGATCGGACAGGCGGGGCGCGGGCTCTACACCGCCCTGAAAGTGAGCCCCTTCGCGTATTTTCAGGCCAAGACCGACCTGGAATTCGCGGGTTATGCCGGATCCTACATCGCTGAACTGGACAACTCTTTCCATCTGAATCAGGATGAGATCGCCGCCAGCATCATCCTGGACGACGTTGACGGCTACACCTTCATGCAGTTGGAAAGCGCCTGGGAAGCCCGCAGCGGCGAAATCGCCCACCGCTTCAGGCTGGACAAGTTCGATTCCTGGCAGGCCAGGTTTCACATCCAGGAACACGAACTAACCCTTTCCTATCGCAGCCGCAACACCCTAACCGGACTTCCTCCCACGCTCTGGATCCCGCATTTGGAGATTGGACCAGAGGACAGATGGACAACCGTGTCCAGGTCCCATGCCCCTTACAGGCGGGAAAGGATGAATGATGAATATAATCTTGTCCAGTTTGACCGGATGCCCGCTCGGAAGGACAAGGTGGAACATGTATGCGAGAAATGCGAGCAGGATATGTTTGCCGCCATTCCCGTTCAAATGTTTGAGGAACGCGACTACAGCCTGGAATTCGGCCCCGGAGGCTCGATCGTGCTGCTGCCCCACAGACGCTTCATCGGGAGGATGGTAACCATCTATTGCGATGAATACAAGGTATTCCAAGGCCTCCTGCCCAAGGTTTTGACCGTAACTGACAGGCCGGATAGCTCACTTTACAAGATCGAGGCAGGGCTGAAATTCCGGATCAGCACATCCGGATAAGAATCCCGGCACAAGGAGGGGAGATGAACAATGCGGAATTGATGAAAAGGATCGTCTACGGCGTGGCGGTCGGCGACGCGCTGGGATTTCCCTGGCAATTTGCCGGCCGGGAAAGCCGCAAACTACGGCCCGTGACAGACATGGGCGTGAGCGTGGATGCCTCGGGGCAGGTTCATCCCGCGCGGGAGGAGGAGATCGGATTGTGGTCGGACGATACCTCCCTCACCCTCTGCCTGGCCGAATCATTGGCCCGGGGCTACGACCTCGCCGATCAGGCGCAACGCTTTGTCCAATGGTACTATGAGGGCTACCTCAGCGCCCGGGACCAGGCTTTTGACGTGGGCGGACAGACCAGCAAAGCCATCCGGGTTTTGAAAGACATCCTCGCTTCAGGAGAGCATGAACGCCTGCGCGATCTGCTTTCTGAACCGGCCGAAGACGCGAACGGCAATGGTGCCCTGATGCGCATCCTGCCTCTGCTCATCCACATCCGCGATCTGGAGATCGGCGAGCAACTGCGCGTCGTCGCCGAAGCCAGCGCCCTCACGCATCCACACATCCGCAGCGTGCTTTGCTGCCTCTGGTATCTCAAATATGCCGAAAAACTGATCGACGGGGTGGATAAGTTCGAGGCCGCGCGCCATACCCAAAGCGAGATCCGGGAATTGATCGACTCCACCGCCTGCTCCACCCGCGATTGCGCGGAACTGAGGCGCCTGCTGGAAAAAGACCTCAGCCAGGGAAGCACCGATCCGGAACAAAGCCATTGCGCTGATTACATCTCTTCCGGAGGCTATGTGGTCCACACCCTGGAAGCTGCAATGTATTGCCTGCTAAACACTTCCGATTACCGGCAGTGCGTTTTGGCCGCCACCAACCTGGGAGACGACACCGACACCGTCGCCGCCGTGGCCGGAGGTCTGGCTGCACTGCTTTACGGCTATGAATCCATTCCGCCGGAGTGGATCAAAAGCCTTAAAAAACCGGAGCTTCTGGAGAGGATCGCCGGGTTGTACATTTAGTTTTTTGGCATCATATGAGGCATTGATTACAGAAGAACTATGTCAAGATGATGCGCTGAGTTTTTATGCTCTGATGACCATGGGAGGCGATTTGAGCATTGATGCTTGTGTAAACACCGCATCCGAGCAAGAGCACCCTTCGACCGGATCGAACCCGGTTCCGGGATGGCCGAAACTAATGAAAACAGGCCGGAGGGGCATTCATCTGAATCGCGAAAGCGAATTTCTGCTTGACAAAAAACGGAAGCGGTATGCCTGATGTATTAAACTATGCAACAAGGAGCGCCATATGGCCAGGACCAAAAAGAAGAGATCACTGGGCAGGATGATCCTGTCCATCCTCGTGCTGGGGATCGTCGTGGAACTTGTCAAGAAAGGCGGCAGCGCCTTCAACTTCAACCTTGAAAGATAGGGCGCAAAGGAAGCCAAGATGAAGAAGGACAAGCATCTCCGGGAACCGGAATCGCCCGCGCCCTGGCCGGAAAACCAGGCCCCCGAACCTGAGCCCGAGGCACCCAGGAAAAAGAAAACCTTTGGCAGCGTGCTGCTGACCATCCTGCTGTTCATCGTCCTGATCGGGATCGTTTTGCTGATCCTGCCTTGGGAAAAGGTGGCCAACTACACTCCGGACCAGTGGTTCAAGCGCGAATTACGGCTCAATGCCGGCCTGCCCCAGAGGGAAAAGGACGCCGTCAACGCCCTCTACAACGAGCTTAGCGCCACCCTGGGCCACGATCAGCCCGACGCGGTCCCGGACCTGAAAAAGATCGACCCCTACGACTATCTGCCAAACATGCGCCCCGAACTCAAAAAATACTCCCGGATCAGTTTACTCAAGATGCTGGAAGCTCTCAAAAAGGACATCGCGGAATCCGGGATCTTCGTCAAAAGGGACTTTTTCCTCACCAACCTGCCCGATGCCGACATCCTCCAATGGGAGGTGCAATACACCCGCTCGAGCGATCTGGAAACCCCCTCCCATCTCTTTGTGGTGAGGATCAGAAACTCCACCGGAGCAGCCATTTCCCGAGTTTTGGCGGAGATCCACATCCCGGCGGACTCAGGGCTGGAAAGCACCCTGGGCGAAAGCTCGGAATTCCGCGAAACTTTCACCCTCCTGCCCGCGGAAAGAAACTCCGCCCCAGCCGTCGAAACCTTCAGCTGCCCGATCCGCAAAGACCAGTTTGACCTATTGAATGGCAGGCCCGGGACCGCCACCCTCAAGAAGGTGTTTCTGGAGGAATTGCAATACTGAGAGGGGTTTGGGGGCAGGCTCGATCGCGTATACGATCGTTATGGCGGCCTGAAGACCGTGTCTCAGTCCGCGTAATGTCTACAGCTTATGGATAGTAGTGCACAGGTTTGATCACCCAGGGGCAGTGCAGCTTCCAGTTTCTCAGGATGTGCACATCCGGCACCTGGGCATGGGGCTCCGTATGTCTGATCCCGGTGTTGTTGCCGTCCCCTGGGTTCAGGGAAATGTTCGTGTTGGCAAGCTTGTTGGTCTCGTTGATGTTCTTCATTGTTATCTCCTTAACATCGCGTCTGCATTTATCTAACGAATGTGAAGGATATAGTGTTGGGATTATTTTTTGCTTCGCTTGGGATAAGGTGGGTTAGAAAAAAAACACACGAACCTCATGCCACGGCATTCCGCTGCGCTCCATACCGTGCTAATGCACTGTCGTCCTTCGGACTTTACCACGTTTGATCTCTATTGCTGGAGTCCATGCCCGCCAATGCTCAAATTGAATGTGTTTTTACCTGTCTGGATTGCGGGCGGGCTCGACTCCAGCGAGGTGATACCGAGGCCGCATGGTTTTTTCCAGGTTCCGTTTTTCCCTCTTTCCCCCAGTCGCCCCCCTTATCATTACGCTATCAATACGGACTCACTACGGACTTTGTCCGTAATGAGTCCGTATTGATAGCGTAATGATAAGGGGGGCCACCTAAGTGGGAGGAAGGGCGATATTGGGATAAGATGTTGTTATGGAAGTAAATACGCTTATGCTCTGTGGTTTTGGGAATGAGTGTGAAGGTTTAGGGAGAAAATCCAGGATGAAGCCGTACGTTCAGCCTGTCCCGTAGGGGCTAAGCGATGTAGCGCCGGGCTTTGAGCCCGGGCTATGCGCAATACAGTACCTTTATAGTAAGTCCCCGCCCTCCCCGACAGGCTTTTTCAGTCCCGAAAGCGCCTGTGGGGTTGCATGGATGGAGACGGCTCTGATCCCTGCCACAGAAGGATCTGGATCCGGAAAAACTTCAAAGGGTAAAGGTGGCCACGTTTTCGATGACGTTGTCGAAGCCGCTCTCATCGAAGTCAAGGTCCTTTTCGCCCCTGACCTGGATGCTGCCATCGTTGATGCGCAGTTTTCCTTGCAGGATGCTGGCGACGTCTTTGGAGGCGATGATCTCGCCGTAGTTGTCCAGGGTGGCGATCTTGGCAGAGAGGGTATCCAGTTTGATATCGTCGTCGAGGTTCAGGATGCCGGTCACCACCAGGGTGTTTTTGTCCGGCATGGCTTCCAGGCGTGCCTGGGTGATGGTTTGTTCGCAGGCCACGACGTCGGTCTTTTCCGGTTCGTAGGGAATGCCTTTGGTTTCCGGGCCCAGGCGGGAGGCCATTTCCCGCATCACGGATTTGGGGAAATAGACCGTTCCGGCCTCGAAGCGGACGTTCTTTTCCTGGATGAGTTCATGGGTCACCTCCTCGTGGAGGAAGAGGATGCCGTAGCAGGAGATGGTTTTGTTTCCCAAAGTCATGAGGGTGAAGGAGTCGATCACGGTCCCGCCGGGCACATAGTGGTAATCGAAGCGGAGGATCTTGATGCGGGTCTTTTCGGTGTCCTTGAGCACTTTTTTGAGCATTTTCTCCTGGCCTTCGTGAAAGTTGATGGGGCCGGCGACCCGGAGGGAGGCGATCTTCTGCTCAAAGAGGGCGGGATCGACATCTTTATCCAGCTTGACATGGCCGGAGACGGAAAATTCGCTGTGGTCATCCATGGCGCGGAGGTAGTCGTTGGTGATGGTGAGCTTGCCTCTGGCCTTGACGGCGCCCTCAGGCTCGATGGCGACGTTGCCGACGATGTCTTTCACCTTTTTCATGAAGATCCCGTAAAGCTTTTCCGGCACAGAAGCCGGGCCGACCATGTGCAGCCCCACCAGTTTGGCCTGCAGCAGTTCCTCCGAAATGTCCGAAGCGACGTCCAGAGGCCCGACCATGCAGAGTTTGACCCCTTCCTCGGAATCCTCCAGAAGCTGTTTGGTGATCTCCATCGGGCCGGTGTGCAGCTTGTAGCCGCCATCCAGTTCGAACAGCTTGCCCACGTTCGTCATGCTGATCCGGGAAAATTCAGCTTTGTTCTCCGGACTGACCACGAGGCAGCCCACATTATAGATTTTTCCGATCTCGCGGACCTGTTCCGCAGACGCCTGGCGGGCGTCCAATATGCCAATGTTCTTTATCAGAGTAGACATCGTTCCTCCTTCTCACTCTGCTGCATTATTTTCCTTAATTTTCCCAGGGCCTGGCTCAAGCACCAGCGCACCGTTCCTTCCGGGATCCCCAGCTCTTGC
Source organism: Candidatus Syntrophosphaera sp. (assembly GCA_019429425.1). Classification (NCBI taxonomy): domain Bacteria; kingdom Pseudomonadati; phylum Candidatus Cloacimonadota; class Cloacimonadia (SeqCode); order Cloacimonadales (SeqCode); family Cloacimonadaceae (SeqCode); genus Candidatus Syntrophosphaera; species Candidatus Syntrophosphaera sp. The sequence goes on along the minus strand of JAHYIU010000073.1, from coordinate 5,969 downwards.
GAGATCTCGCGGCTGTTTGAGCCCAGCCAGAATTTTTGGTAGACGATCTCCCGCTCCAGGGCTGGAAGCTTGTCCAGCTTGTCTTCCAACTGGTATAAGGGGACCGGAGAGTTTGTCACCGGGGCGGCCTGGCTGGCGACGAGGCGTTCCAGCTTGCGCTTGCGGCAGATGTCCAGCCACCTGTTCTTGAGCACGGTGAACAGCCAGCTGCGCTGTTTCTGCTCGGTCATGCCGTCCAGCAACTGCTGAAAGGCCAGGCACTTGATCCAGGTATCCTGGAGCAGGTCTTCCGCGTCGTCCTCGGACCTTGTCAGTTGCAGCGCGAAATTGAGCAGCGCCCGTTCGTGCAGCCTGACGAGGTCTTGCGGGTCGGTCATTTGATTCTCCGGCGTTTCTCATACCCTGCTAACGAACGGGAAGGGCAAGGTGTTGGCAAAATTTGACCAAGGTCAAAGGATCGGGCTGGCCTCACGCGTTTCCCCTGCTCCCAAAAGAGGCTATTTTAGCAGGACCACCCTGGCCCGGAGCCGTTTTTCATCGGTCTCAGCTTTGATGAAATAAATTCCCGGTGCCAGCGGTTTTCCCCGGTCGTCTTTGCCGTCCCAGATCACGCTGATGGTGCCGGGCCTGTCGATCTGCCTGCTCCGGGACCAGACCGGCTGGCCCTTCGCGTTGCAGACCGTGGTGACCAGTTCGCCGCTGTTGGCAACGCTGATCCGCAGGGTGGTGAAGCCCCGGAAAGGATTGGGGCCGGCCACTATTGCGGGAACGATCTCCTCCGGCCTGTCCCGGGTTTGGGAGGCTGAAACGCCCAGGGCGGAGGAGTAGACTGTTTCCCTGGCAAAATCAGGATAGTGGAGCGGCTTGCGGCCGCGGTCAAAGACAACCAATTCGCGGCCTTCGAGTTCGGTATCGCCGGGCTGGGGGCCGAGGGTGCGAACCGCGTAAAATTGGCCGCCGAAAGAGCGATAGGATAGTTTGTAGCCGGAATTGGCGCCCGTCCGCGGGGTGCTGCGGTAGACGTAGAGCCGTTCGCCGTCTGACATGACGAAGTTGTAGATCCCGGAAGTTGGGCTGTCGAGATAGCTTCTCAAGCCAAGCAGGGCGTGGTTCAGGCCGCTGAGGACGTCACCGTCGCGGGCCACCACGTGGCTCATGATGTAGTGGAAGAGCACTTCCGTGTCCACCCAGTTGAGGGGGTCGGGATCCTGGAAATGATTGTTGGGATGGAGGTTGAACCAATACGGGTCCGCCTGCCTGATCCGGGCGATCATGAAGGCCCTCGCGGAATCGCAGAAGCCGTTGTGCATGAAGCTGAAGGTCCGCTTCTGGTACCCGAAGAAGAAGGGATGGTTGCCCAAAGTACGGCCCGAAGCGCTGCGGACGTGGCCCAAAACGATCACGGGCTGGCCCTCTCCGCCTCTGATCGCGTTCAGCGCCGTGTCGAGCACGTCGCCGTCTTCCGTGTCATAATGGACATCGGGATTCAGGTAGCTGCCGGTGTAATAGACCCGGTTCAGATCGGAAAAAGAGAGCACCCGCTTGTACCACATCCCGCTGGCTGAGAGTTTGGGCTGGTTTTCCGCATAGGCGGCCACGCCGTAGCCGTCGTTGTTGGAATAGGCGTTGGAATTTGCCATCAGCATGCCAAAATAGTCCCAGGGATCGTCGTATAGCCAGTATTCAGCCGCCGGGCCGCGAAGGGCAAAATCGTCCAGGGTGTGGCCCCGGGCCGCGATCAGGGCGCTCATCGCGCAGGCTGAAAGGGAGCCGAAAGGGAGGAGAGAAAAAACGCAGAGCAGGGTCACCAGGGCCAGGCAGGCAGGCGTGGCCGCACTTTGCAGGCGCGAGGATATTTCCCGGATGGCGCGGTTTTTCTTCATCTTTTTCTCCCGAACGCAGATTTGCGCCCCAAAGATCTGCTGTCAAGAAAAAGATGGGATAGGAGGAGAAAAGATCATTTCACACGGATTAAACGGATTGGACTGATTGACGGATAAAGAGAGCAGGCAATCGTAACACGGGCTGAAAAAGGCGTAACGCCCGGATGTTTCCTTCGCGTATCCTGTGGATAAGAGGCTGATTTTGTTGGAATAAGGCGGATATTTCTGAATGCCCTTTTTTTTTGCTTGACTTTTTTTAGAGTGCCAATTAAATGCCATTAGATATTGTGATGCCAGTTTTTGGGGGTGAGAACAATGCCACGTATCAGAACTTTGGTGATCTGTATGTTTTTGCTCAGTCTCCTGAGCCTGCTTGCGGCCGGGGACGAAAGGCCGTTTCGGATAATTGACATCAATGTCTGGTCCGGGACGGATTATCAAGGCCGGCTGGCATTCAGCATGTGGGAAAGCCCTTCCCTGCTCGAACAGCGTTACCAGATCCTGCTCGCCAACCTGAAAGAAGCCGATCCGGACGTCATTTTCATCCAGGAAACCAGCCCGGTGGACCGCTATACCCGGCGCCTGGCCAAGGATCTGGACATGGACCAGATCCACCAGGTCTGCATCGCCGGGATCAAGGTGCTGGGCGCGGGCCCTCCCTGGAAATTCAAGGAAGGCAATTCCATCCTGGCCAGAAAGGAGCTGAACCTGACCAGATGGGACGACTGGAAGCTTTCCGGATCCCCGGGGATCTATAGCGACAGGCTGACCATTCATTTTGACGAGACCGTTTCCGCCCTGGTGGGCAGGATCAGCATCGACGGCAAGCCGGTCTATCTCATCAGCACCCATCTCAATGCCGCCCCCCGGGACGAACAGGCACTGCTGGACAGCCTGACCTCAATGCGGGACAGCGGCGAGATCCTGAACTATGAATATGAAGAACTCTACCGGCGCTGGCAGAAAGGCATCAGACGCAGGCAGACGGAAATGGCCAGGCTGCTGGGGCGCATAAAGAGGCTGCCTGCCGGCACGCCCGTGATCGTGGGCGCGGACTTCAACGAGAAGCCGCAGTCCGACGTGGTGCGGGATTTCATCACCCGGGGACGCTTCGTGCATCTGCCCATCACGCCGGACTCTTTGGCGGTGACCTGGGACGCCGTCAACAACACGAACACCTTCTGGTCGCAGCGCTTTACCGACGCCAGGGGCAGAAAACGGGACAATTGGTACAAATTCAACGCCATCGCGGCGAAACTGCCCCGGCGCCTGGATTACATCTTCCTGAACGAGAAATTCGCGGGTACGGACAGCATCCGCAGCACCATTGTCCTGGATCAGCCCGTGGACGGCGTCTTCGCCTCGGACCACTACGGCGTCCAGGTGGACCTGGACATCAGCAAATCGCTGGAAGGGGTCCCCAAGCTGTATGGGCCCTTGGAAATCCACAAACCGAGCCTGTCCATCATGCCGGTGCCGGCACCTTCAAGCGGCAGCATGGGCCTCAACCTGGAGTTTTATCTGCTCAGCGCCCTGAAAAGGAATGAGTCTTTTTATCTGACCCTGTACGGCAATACGGAAGGCGACATGAAGTGCCGGCTGGATGTTTCCCTGCCGGACTACGACCTGAGGCAGAGGCGGAAATACGGATATGCCGTGGATCTGAGGGCGGAATACCGCAATAAGCTCAAAGCCAACTATTTTGGCCTGTGGGACACCTCGGAGTATAAGGACAGGGAATACTACACCTTGGAGGAGTGGGAAGTCAGGCCCTCTCTCAGCCGGTCTTTCAGTTCCCATTTCATCGGGCAGCTCGGATACAGGTTCAGGTCGGTGAAAATGTCCGGCTTCAAACAGGGTGGCCTGCTGGAGAACGAGTTTTTCCCGGCTGACACTTCCACGAGGCAGTATTCCAGCCTGTTCGAGAATCTCCGTTATGATACGCGCGACAGTTTTTACAACCCCTACCGCGGCCTGCTGCTGCAGCAGGAGGTGGAACCCGTGACATTATATACCCCCGACCCCGGCAAATTTATCACCGGGCTGTGGGATTCCAAGATCAAGTATACCCTCAACGCGCAATTCTACTCGGTGCTGTTCTATCCCAACACCGTTCTGGCGCTCAGGCTGCTGGGCCAGCACATCTCCAGAAACGGCGGGGATGATGATCTCCATCTGCAGTCGCTCCTTTCCCTGGGAGGCGAAAACACGCTGCGCGGCAGCCCCGCCGGCAGATACCTGGGCAACGTGATGGCCGTCGCCAATGCTGAACTGCGCTTTCCGGTCTATGGCAAGCTGGGTGGCATCCTGGCCTGGGACACGGGAAAAGTGTGGTCGGAACTGCGGGAGGCCAGCTTGAGCGATTGGCCGGGAAATCCCACGGCAGGATTGCGTTTGGAATTGCCGGACATCGACATCCTGATCAAACTGGAGCTGTCCAATTTCCTGCTGCGCTTCGACGTCGGATTTGGCCGGGAATCAACCTGCTTCCATTTCAATTTCGGGCAGGCCTTTTAGGCAAAGCCTGTAAACCTGGCCCGCAAGTCAATCGGAGTGTCTGAGCTCCGCACGCTCATAACCGTAGCGACAGCCCCACCAGTGGAGCAAAGTGGCAACCGCCCGGATCGCCATGGGCATGCAGATGTATTGGATCTTGTCCAACTCCTCCTCCGTAAAATCCTTTCCCCGGTGTTTCTGAAAATCGGTCGAGCCGCCGTGCATTTCCAGGATCCTGGCCTGCATTTCCAGGATGAAGGGATATTCTGAGAAGGGGTGTTCGGGATTGGCGTTGAAATCGCCGTCGCAGTCGTTGCTGGGAAACATGGCGGCGACCTGGTTCACGCAGTAAAACAGGTCATAAAGGAAATCCCGGCTGTCGGCAGCGGACGGCACGGGGATCAGTTCATAGCCATAGATCCTTGCCACGTCGGCGGAGGTCCATTTCACCCCGGAGCGGGCATGCAGATAGCCTCCCCGCGATTTGAGGGTGCTCTGGATGTTCCAGCCTTCGTAGGCGTCGCATTCATCATATTTATGCGCGCCCAGGACCGGAAGTATCCCATGATTGTCCGCGTGGGCGTGGGCGGGAACGCTCATGTCCGAAAGTAGATGCGCCAGCCTGCCCAGATACTTGTACTCTTCGCAATTCCCGGTCTGCCGCATCATCCTTTCCCAGTCTTCGTCGGATAGGTGCACGTGATAGGGGATCTCATAAGCGGAATATTTGCCCATTCTCCCGTAGCGGCCCAAGATCAGGACGTTGTGGCCCAGGATGTAATCGTCGACGCTGTTGATGGCGATCCGGAACTTGCTTTTGGTGCTGTACAGATTGACCGTCAGCGAGGGGACCTTGGGTTCGGCGACGGTGGCAAAGCTGTGGTCTTTGTTCTTGGTACTGAATTCCAAGGTCCGGAAATGGCGGATCCCGCTGCCATGGATCATCCTTTCCGCCTTTCTTTGCGCGGAGGGGATGTTGTGGATGGTAAATTCGCCTCCGAGCCATTTGCCTTTGACCAGATTGTGCCCGGAGCTGTTGACCGGCTCTATCATGTCCGCGTTCCAAAAATGCGTCACTGTGATGCACTGGCCCTTGATGAAATTTATCGCGATCTCGCTGATCCCTTCTATGTAGGGCACGGGGCCGCCCTTTTGGCCGTAACCGTAGATCCAGTCCTCATGGTCCTCAGCGATGGAGTGATGCAAAAGGGCGTTCACGGCGTCATGGTTGGCCAGGGTGGAATAATTATCGAAGTAATGGATATGGTTGAGATACTCGATCGCCTGCCGGACGATGTCTTCATGCACTTCTCCATTGTAGGCGGAGAGAGCGGCGCCGCCCATAAGGAAGATCAGAAGCAGCAGATACGCTTTCCTCATGACACACCTCCTTGGTTCCGATGCCATCATGCTTTCTGCCTCCAGAATACTTGAGCATATAAATAATGTCAAGTAAAATAATCCTGGCATTCCCCCATTTTTTATACCAGCCTGATTTTCAACTGCCATGGTTCGATCAGATCGGCTCTATAAGGTGAGGTGTCGTAGTGTCTGGAGCTACTGAGGCAGATTTGCATGACCTGACTGATT